>JAGCVT010000037.1 GCA_017962225.1 Lachnospiraceae bacterium | reverse complement strand
TTCTTGTCAAGTTCCTTGATGATGGGAACAAGATCGGGCACAACTTTTTCAAGATACTTAAGCGGCCACTTCTCGAGTGCTTCCGCAAGGATCGTGTGGTTGGTGTATGCGCAAGTTTTGGATACGATGTCAATTGCTTCGTCAATGCCGATACCCTTTTCGCTTGTCATGATTCTGATAAGCTCGGGAATAATCAATGTAGGGTGCGTATCGTTAATCTGAATCGAACAGAAATCATACATGTGACGAAGATCGTATTTTCTCTCCCTTAATTCAAAAAGAATAAACTGTGCAGCATTTGAGCACATAAAATACTGCTGATAAATTCGAAGAAGATTGCCTGCTTCGTCAGAATCATCGGGATACAAGAAAAGAGTTAAGTTCTTTTCGATGGCTTCTTTGTCAAATGTGATGCCCTTTTTAACAAGCTTTTCGTCTACGCTTTCAAGATCGAAAAGATGAAGTTTGTTTACACCGTTTTCATAACCGATAACATCGATATCGTAGAGTCTTGACTTAACGGAACAGTCGCCGAATTCAACAGTGAATGACGTGTCTGTCTTTCTAAGCCACGAAATATCTTCAATCCAATCGTTCTTTTCGGCACACTGAAGATTGTCACGAAACTCCTGTTTGAAAAGTCCGAAATGATAATTAAGTCCGATGCCCGCGCCGGGAAGTCCGAGTGTTGCAATCGAATCCATAAAACATGCTGCAAGTCTTCCAAGACCGCCGTTTCCGAGTGAAGGTTCGGGCTCGACTTCTTCAAGAAGCGCAATATCTTTTCCGTTCTTTTTAAGAACTTCGGCCACCTTGTCATAGATGCCTAAGTTAATAAGATTGTTTGTTAAAAGACGTCCGATTAAGAACTCTGCAGAAATATAAAATATCTTCTTTTCACCGTTGATTCGATCCGTAACGAGCGTTAAATCCTTTGTAAAAAGAAGAATCACATAATATGCTTCTTTGTTGCTTAATTCCTTTAAAGGTTTTGCGAATATTTTATTTGAAATATAATCCAGACCCTCTTCCATGTTGGCTTCGAGTAACTGTTTCTGGATCATTTCAGCCTGTAATGACATGTAAACTTCCCTCTTTCAATTTATTCCACAACATTTTATTGTACATCAAGCGTTGTCTTAATTCAATCTTCAGTACTGTTTTGCCCGGTTTTTTCTTTTATGATTCTGATAAAAGGAATCAGCGAAATGAAGAATATGTTAAGTATGAATCTCCCCGGGAAAGCTATGTTTTCAAGGAGGCTCACGCCGAATATTCCAATATGGAAAAGCAGCGGAACAAGATAATACCAGGGAGTATTTTCTTTGTTTTTAACAAACTTGATAAAGCTTAACACAATTCCGAGCATTGAAAGCACGAAGAAAACCACGCCCGCAATTATGCCGAAACTGTAAGTAAACTGGATATATGAATTGTGCGCATGAGGCGCGGAATATGTGTTTAACAGCCAGTAGTTTTTGTAATCGATATCGTGGCCCGCAAAATTAAAGCGTCTTATGTAAAAATCATAAATGTATTTTCTGATACCGAGCACTCTCTCGAGGCCTCTGTACTGTTCGTACAGATATGCCGGATGATCCTCATCCGTTCCGGGAACAATATTGTCTTCGTAGGATATTACTCTTTCATCCATGACAATAAATTCGCCGAGCGCTTTTTCGTCGATGATTTTTTCTGTGTTGACGAAAGGTTTAAGGCCCGTGTAATTGGGCTTTAATAGAATGGTTTCGATTATGACCGCATCGCTCTTAGTATCAACGTTTTCGACTCTTCCCAAAAGGCCTTCAAAGAACTCGTCGATTTCAATGTATTTTTCGGAATTCCAGGGGTCGGAGCCTCTGACCGCATTCGGACGGTGATAATCATCAATGGATATGTTGTGGGGAATGACCGTCGGCAGATATCTTACACAAGCAAAGACAAGCGGAAAACTTATTACCGCCATTAAAAGCATAATTCCGCACTGTTTGAAAAATCCCGCGATTCCTTTCTTAAACACAAAGAATTCTTCAACTATAAAATATCCCAGAGTCAGGAATGCATAGGACATCATAGCGCTTCTGGTCATTGTTAACAAAAGGAATGACCACATGGCGGATGCGAAGAAGAATATGGTAAGAAGAATTCCTTTCTTTTCGGTTTTTCTTCTGAAATATGCGTATGCGCAAAGCCACCCGATGTAAAAGACAACATAAAAGAGTGCGTTGACATTTGCATTGTTGTAAAAGCCGACATATCTTACCTGATCGTAAGGTCTGAAGAAAAATGCGAGTCCCTGAATAATAAAGAACCCCGTGATTACGGCCTGTGTCATTCCGACAAACATTTTTTCGTAAGTCTCTTTTCCGACGGGAGCTATAAAGAACATTGCAAATATGCAGCCGTAATAAAGCGTCCAGTCGGATCTTCCTCTGGAAATAAATGCCAAAAGAAAGAACCCGACGGTAACAAAGAAAAGCACGGAAAAAGTCTTTGCTTTTCCTTTGAATTCTTTTCTAATTAAGGCATATATCAGTCTTATGAACACAAATCCGTATGCATAAATTTCAAGGATTCTGCAGGCTCTCGATACATAGTAAGGAGACTGCATTGCATAATATTTAATGGCAAGCACCGAAGCAGCGGCTCCGATTACAGCCCAGATAAGATACGGTATTTTAAGAAAGCTTTTTGCGCCGAATCTTAAAACAATCATCGGAAGCAGGCAGAAACCGACACAGTTAATCGCTGCCGCCCACATGGCGCCGTTTCCGTCCACTCTTATCATCCCGACTGTAATAAGCGCAATGAAACTTAAGTAGTAAACCAAGGCCTCAATATCAAATTTCTTTTTCTTTTCCTGACTCATTTATCTTAACCTGTAAAAACTTAATTCTTCATCCGTGTGAAGAAGTTCTTTTCCTTTTTCCTGACAGATTAAATCCGTCTCGCTTCCTGTCAGCGTGACAATGTATTTGGACTTAAGAGCGTCAAAATTATCTTTTACATACTGCGGTTCGCAGCAGCTGATGCCCGCTCCCTTAGGAAGCATGTAAAGATACTGCCATTTGATCGGATGGGAATTACCGTCCTTAACATCGACGTAATTCCAGATAACCACGTTGTCATAGCTTAAATTATCTTCATCAATCTTTATATTTTCATCAAATGCCTGCTGCCACTCTGCTGTTTTTACTTCGATGACTTCGTTCTTAAAAGGCACTTCGTAATCGTAGGGCGAAGTTGCTTTTATGATGAAAAAGAAAACACAGGCCAGCACAAGGATGATGTTTTCTATATAGTATTTTCCGTGTAAAACTGCTAAAAGAAATACTCCGAGTGCAAGGAATGTAAGGAAATGCTTACTGCCTTCGGTTAATTTGTACATTAAAACAAGTGCGGAGAACATTCCGAACAGTACAAACAGAAAATGTCCTTCGACAAAAAGCTTGTTTTTGTTCTCATCGTTTTTTTCTTTTTTATATTTTTGTATGTCCAAAATGAAGCGGACAATCATTATTGCAAACAGAACAAAGAATGCGGCGAAAATCGCGCCTGCGCAGAGTCCCGTAATGATTCCGCTTTTTATATAATCTGCAATGTTTAAACACATTGCGTAGATTCTGTATAAAAGATTGTGAAGACCTGTCGCAAAGCCTTTGTCGAAGAAGTCCGTAAGCCAGTTCGTGTAATAAAGCGGCGTAAAATATTCGGCGCTTAATTTAACCTTGATGAAAACATAAATACCGATTGTTGCAACGCCCGAAAGCGCGGATGCGATAATGCCTTTTACCTTGTATTTTTTAATTGCAAGAAATACGGGCATTACGAAGAATAAAAAGAGATATGGTCTCATCAGCGTCATAACCGCTGTCAGTATGAAAAGAATGATGAGCTTAACTATATTTTCTTTTGCAAGATAATTTATGGTTAGTCCCGCGAAAAGAATGCATGCGCAAAAGCAGATTATCTCCGGCATTCCCGAGAGCATGTATCTTGTAAAAGGAGTAAAAGCTATCATCATAATTCCGAGAGGAATCATGTCTTTTACTTTCATCTTAGTAAGTACTACAAACACCGCGCTTGTTATGCAAAGGATAACTATATTGCAGATAACCGGTGATAAAAGATTCCAGCCGAAAACTATTCCCCAGAGTATCCATGGAAATACAAGCACGGGACTCCATGCAGCATACGAAAGAAGCGCCGCGTGTGATTCGTTAAAGCCGAAATATCCTCTCGGATATAAATATCCGACGGTTCCTTCAACCTGTTTGAAATAAAAAAGTTCGTCGTTCCACTCACCGGAAGGAAGAAAAACATCCGCTATAAAATGGCCTTTAATTGCACAAAAAACAAGACACATAATAAGCGGAAAAACAAGTGCCGCAAGCGCCTTGAGAATGGTCTGATACCGGTTATTCTTTTTTAAAAATCCGATGATTTTTTTCATGTGCTAGAGCCAGTTATACGGTAAGAGCGTATTGTAATCTCGTCCGTAATAAAGTCCTTTAAAATACAGTATTCCGAATACAACCTGTGAAAGCAGCGCAATTATACAGATAATCGCAAATACAGGTTTGATTTTCTTTTCAAAAATATTTTTAAGCAGTACCGCTATGCTTCCGAGTGCGAAAAAGAAAATTCCGTGCATGTATCCCCAGCTGAAATTAAAGTGAGAATATCTGAAACCTTTTTCGCAAAGAAGTCCTGCTTCAAGAACCGATACTACGAAAATGATAAGAGTGAATTTATACAGGTAATCTTCTTTTATGTTTTTGATTAAGAAAGGAATGCATACCAGTGCAAAAACATTCGCATAAAAGATGGCAGCCAGAATATGCGGATTCGCACTTCTCCATACTCTGAAAAAGTCCAGTCCTATGCCGTGTTCCGCTTCCGTATTACCGCTTCCGAACACGCCGCCAAACTGTAACAAAAGTGCGATTAATGTTGGGATTGAACAGATAAAGAGGAACAGAATATATTTGATGTTTTTAAATTTTTTAACTATAAGTCTTGCAATGCAGACAAGTGCCATTGAAGATCCGATTACCAAAGTAAAACTGGGCTTTGTCATCGTCGTTAAGAATAAGAATATTCCGAATACGATTCCTTTTTTCCAGCTGAACTTTTCATCGTCCTTAAACAGATTTATAAACGAGAAAAACGCACCGATTGCAAACGGGCGCGTTGCTATATACGTTGCATTGTGCCAGGGGTTGCCCGAGTATGTTCCGTAGAAAGCCTGATCCTTAAAAGGAAGCGTGATTTTGCCGAATCTCGGAAGCCACCACATTGACATTAAAAAGCATGCAAAGATTGAAACGGTAATTGCAAAATGCTGCCAGGTTAATGTCTTTTTTACGTTTTCGTTTATGTATTTTTCAAGATAATATTTGGTAATTAAAATAGCGAGCGAATTAAACAAAACTTCCGCCAATGTTACAGCCATTTCTATCGGCAGGAAAAGATCAAAAAATCTTCCCGTCAAAAAGAAAATCGGATAGGGAAATGAATAGCCCGAATCAATGCCCTGCATCTCCTGCATGTAGGCATAAATATCACTGAAATATCCGCCTTCTTTTCCTGCATAAAGAGACTGCGCATAAACCAGCTGTCCGAAGAAATGCGCAAGCGTAACTAAGAGTACCGCAAACAAAGCGGCATCGATTACTCTGTATATATTTTGTTTTTTAACTTTTTCGTTCATCAAAATTCCTTTATGCAGTCTGCTTTAAGTCTTAATGTATGAAAGCACATACATAATAATTATATCACATAATCAGTATCTCTCATACATTACCGATTTGCCGAATTTACCGACGAGTCTGTAATCGTATTCTTCACATTTTTCAGCCACCAGAGCACCGTCGTATGTAAATATATATTTACTCTGAAGATTATCAAAATAAGTTAAAACATAATCGGGCGAACAGCAGCTTATGCCAAAGCCCTTAGGAAGCGCGTATAGGCCGTTAAATTCGGTTACAACCTGTCTGCCGTCCACATAATCTATGAATACCCAGATAACAGTATTTTCATAGCCTGTGGTGTCCGAGAGCGCTACATTTTCTTTTTCATATATGTCTTTCCATGCGGTTACGTTTTCTTTTATGTTTCTGTCATCAAGAGGAATATCGTAATCGGTCGGCGTGACCGCGCCTCTTATCATGAAAACCACTAAAAGAGCCGCAATTAAAAGCTTCGGAACATGGCTCTCGTTGCCTTCTTTAAAAAGCACGATAACAGCAATGCCGAGTATGCAGAAAACCCATATGTGACGTCCGCCTTCATTGGCTTTCTGAAGAAGCAGAACTATTGCGGAAATCACACCTGCAACCGCGATTAAGTATGTAACTGCGATAACCCTGATTTTCTTGTTTTCCTTAAAGAATACAAGGAATGCAACCGCGATAAATTCAAGTAAAAGAAGCACGTAATGCGTTCCCGATGTGAGGCCGTAGGAAAATGCGTCTTTCATCTGTGCGAAGATTTCATTTTTCATGCTGCGGATAATATAAACGCTGCTCCAGAAGCCTTCGGTGAATTTGCCGTGTAAGAATAATTTTATGATGTTAAGGTCAAAAAGCGGAGTGAAATAATCCGCTGTAAAAAGCTTTGCAATGATAAAATATCCGGCCAGCGAAAATGCTGTCAGAATAATGCTCACAATACCGAAAACATATTTCTTTTTCTTAAATGCAAGCACTACCGGAACAATGAAAAATACAACCATGTAAGGCCGCAAAAGTGTTAAGAATGCGCTTATTAAAATTAAGAAAATGAATGATATATTTTCGCCCTTTTTACTTTTGTTTTTATCAAGCGAAATTCTGTACGCGAGTCCCAAGAAAATAAGTGCGAGTCCCGCGATAAAAGCCTCGGGCAGTATGCACATAAGGTGAATGAAAAAGCTCGGGAAAAACGCATAAAGGATTGTTATGTTCAGATATTTTTCGATTTCAAGATCCGTTAAAAAAACAAAGACTGCAAATGAAATCGCAAACAAAAGGATATTGATGAAAACCGCAGATTTAAAGCCCCATCCGAATATAAGACTGAATGCTGCCCAGGGAAGTAACATGAGAGGACTCCATGCTGCGAATGTAAGGTTTGCCGCATGGCTTTCGTTAAATCCGAAATACCCTCTCGGAATGAGATTGTATCTTACAGATTCGACCAGTTTATAGTAATACAGACTGTCGTTGTTTTTCGATGCGGGAACGTAAATATCGAAAGGCCGGATACCTCTTACAAGAAAATATATAAGGCAGAGTACAAAAGGAAAAAGAAGTGCGATTAAACACTTCACAAAAAGACTTTTATTCTTTTTTACCTTAAAAAACTCTTTGATTTTCATAATTATTCTTTATTTTTTTCAAACGAAGCTTTCATATACATCGGCCATACGGGAAGCAGGATGTAAAGGAACAAAACATACCTTACAAGCGCTACCGGTCCGAGTAAAAACGTACACCATAAAAGAGCCAGAAACGCAATCGGAATCAACAGCCAAAACTTTTTGTTTCTAAGCACATATACGCATGCGGCGATTGAAAGATACAGGAATGTCGCGGGTGCGAAAAGCCATGAAGTAAACCGGTTGTGTATTACAAAATCTCCGTCTTCAAAATTGCAAAGGAAACTGTATAAAGCCGGAAGTTTGCTGTTTGGAACCACAGGGTCCATCTGGTGCATTACCGTGAAGCCTTCCTGACCGAAACTGTATAAAACATAATGCGGCCACATATAGTAAAGTCCGTATGTATTTTCCAGGAAAGAATCCACGTATTCATTCGGATATCTCTTTAACCATGCTGCCCAGAGTTTCCAGTATTCGCCTGATTTTTCCTCATAAACATCCATGCGAAGTCTGCCTTTGGCTGCGTCGGCGATTTCGGGAACATAATATCCGAGCCACATATCCGGATCGAAGAATTCCTCGAAGACCGCCTTTTCGCTTTCGGGAAGTTCGTCGTATTTGTATGTATATACTCTTACTATCTGCTGGCAGGGCACCGACATCATTTCGGCTTTTGAAACTTTTTCTTTAGCAACAAGTGATGTAAAAGGTCCCGAATAGAATACAAATAAAGCGGCTGTAAAAAGCAGCATTGCGAGCGCTTTACGTCTAAACTTTTTACATTTTTTTACGATGTAATAAAACGCAAACGGAAGCACGGGAAGCATTGCGTAAACCGCGTTGTTTCTGAACGAATATATGATAAAAGCAAAGAGAATCCAAAGGATTCTGTTGCCTCTTTTTTGAAGGAATTCGTCACCTTTTTCGAAGAGTTCGAGATTTAAAATCATAAAATCAGCAATCGCCATCGAAAAAAGCGTATCTTTTGTTCCGGTAAAAACAAATATTACAAAAACAGGGTAAAAAGCAAGGAATATAATCGATGCGACGAAGAGGAATTTATTCTCTTTTCTTTTATAAATCTTGTACGGAATGAATGCGCTTCCAAAGCCCATTAAAACCATCTGGAACAGCGTGTATGCGGCAACGCCTTTATTGATGCTGCCCGTAATATCTTCAACTGAATGAATAAGAAATCCTAAAATAAGCGTATGAATAACCGGCTGGTGGTTGGAGATTTCCTTGTCGGCGTACATAAAATACTGCCATTCGTTATCGTATGCAAACATACCGGGATACATTGCAAGAAAATACGGGAACCAGCAGATAAGGAATATTACGAAAACAATGAAAAAAACGATGACGGGCGGTAAGGATTTTTTGGAAAGACTTGCATTTACGTTTGCCACACCCTTTTTGAACAGATGGTTATTCAGATAAAAGTTGTCTGTCATAGCGAAAAATGCCAGGAATGCGCTTCCGATCATAACAGTTAAAATCACGGCCGTAAAAACAACCGAAAGACTCATCACAAAACCGTGATTGTGTTTTGTCACAAATCCCGTAACGGAAAGAAGCGACAGGATTAAACCTGTTGCATATGCAAGTATTATGCTGTAGATTTTATTCTTCTTTTCCATTTTCCTGTTTCTTAAGCTCGCGCATTTTAAGCACTTCTTCTGCTTCGGTGCGTTTCTTTCTGAATTTCTTCGGATTATCTTTTTTAAACTCTTCGAGCTCGTCTTTTACGATGTTGTATAAATCCGGACGTTTTTCTTTTGTTCTCTCAAGCGACATGGCCATGCGCCACTTTTCGATTTCCTTGTGATTTCCGCTCAAAAGCACCTCGGGAACTGCCTTGTCCTGCCAGACTTCAGGTCTTGAGTACTGCGGATATTCAAGCAGTCCGTCGGAAAAGCTTTCATCCGACGCAGATTCATCGGAACCCAGTACTCCGGGGATTAATCTTGAAATGCAGTCAATCATTACCATTGCAGGAAGTTCTCCGCCCGTAAGCACGAAATCTCCTAAAGACACTTCGTCGGTAACAATCTCTTCGATTACGCGTTCGTCTATCCCTTCGTAATGTCCGCAAAGGAAGATTAAATCCTCTTCTTTGGCCAGTTTTTCGGCAAACTGCTGGTCAAAAGTCCTGCCCTGGGGAGTCATGTAAAGCACGCGGACCTTAAGCTTTTTTGCTCTCGATTTTTTTCTCTTTTTGATTGATTTGCAGAGATCCCCGTAAGCATCAAAAACAGGCTGAGCCTGCATTAACATCCCGGCTCCGCCGCCATACGGATAATCGTCGACCTTTTTATGTTTGTCCGTCGAATAATCCCTTATATTAATTGCGTTGATTGATATTATTCCCGTGTCAGATGCACGCTTTAAAATACTCGTGTTTAAAGCATTTTCAACCATCTCGGGAAATAATGTCAGAATATGAAAATTCAAACCGCTCTCCTTAGTCTAAAAGACCCGGCATAATATGTATTGTCATGACTTCTTCGTCAAGATCGATATCAAGTATGCACTCTTCTATCGCAGGGATTAAAACTTCTTTTCCGTCAGGTCTTGTTACGGTGTAAACATCGTTTGCCTTGGTAAAGAGCACGTCCGTTAATTCACCGAATTCCTCGCCTTCATCGGTCACAACTTTTAATCCTAAAAGATCCGCAACGAAATATTCATCCTCATCGAGATCCACTGCGTGTTCTCTGTCAACGTAGATATTCTTACCCTTATAAGGCTCTATCTCGTTGATATCCTTAAATTCCCTGAATTTTACGATTACATACTGCTTGAAATATTTAACGCCCGTAATATGTAACGGCATCAGTTCCTTGCCCGTATCAAGGAAGACCTCGTCGAGATCGTCGTATCTTGATGCATCGTCCGTCGTCGGATAAACTTTTACTTCGCCCTTTATTCCGTGCGTCGAAGTGATTGCTCCGACCTGTAAGTATTTATCAGAATCTATTACCAATTTTAACTCCTCTTAAAACAGTCTATTCTTTCGCTGCTTTTTTCTTTTTCTTAAATATCAGACTTCTGAAAAGAATGATGTTAAGCACTATAAAGTAAAGTGCAATTACGCCCATAGTAATGTATGTCGCCATATCGCTCTTCGGACAGAACGCCGCAACGAGCATCATAGGAAATCCTAAAAGAATCGCCGGGAAGTTCTGGTAAACGATGTTTTCCGATGCAGGCGTTTCGAATGAAGGGTCGATTTCACGAAGTAAAATGACACCTGTCGAAGCCGTACCGGTTAACATGCCGTACATTACCATGAACTGTTCATGCTCATAGTTTTTAAAGAGTTTGAACGATACGAATTTGATGTAAAGGAATGTTACAAGGACACCGACTACACCGAGGATCAAAAGCACTACCCAGTAGTCTTTTATGAGGTCTACTCTGATGGCTCCGATACCTGCAACAATCATGATGTCAAAAGCAAATCCCGCAATTCTGTTTAAGAGGAAATTGTTGACATAGTCCCTGTGCATTAAATTAGTTTTTCTTAAAAGCTTTAATACTTCTTTTACGATGACTGCGGAAAGTGTACCGAGCAGGAAGTTAAAGCCGTAAATCGTTGTTTTAAGGCCGTCTCCGACGAGATTGCCGAGCAGGTACATAAGAAGATATGTAAGTGCGTAGCAAACGAAAACAAGCGAAATCTGAAGGGTGAGCTTGTCAATGGAATCAACCATCGGTACTTCGCCCTCTTCTTCCACCTTTTCCTGATTTAATTGCGATACGCTTTCGCGGATTACGATATCACCTTTTCTTTTATGATAGTTAAGGTAAAGGACACCGCCGATACTTGCTGCAAGGAAACCTAATGCGGCGATTGTAAGGCCGAAGGATTTTCCGCCGATAAAGCCGTAATCCGTTTCGTAGATTGAACCGTAGTTAAGCGCCTGGCCGGTACCCTGTCCGAAACCGAAGCAGAGGATAATGCCTGATGCTTTTATGAGCTTGGGGATGATAAAAGATGCAACAACCGTAATTGCAAGTCCGAAGAAGCCCTGTAAAAGATATGTGCTGACGGTCGTGATACCTGTGTTTACAACCTCTGTTACACGTCCTTTGGTTTTGCCCTTGCTGTCCGATTTTCTTAACGTCATGGCGATAAAACCGATAGCCAGACAGTGATATGTCATTATCTCGAGCATTTCGATACCGGTCATTTTGGTTCCTTCACAGAAAATCGACCAGTTAAAAAGATATTCGCCCGTGGTGAATTTAAGTACGGAAGATACAAAAAGCAGGAAAATTCCGCCTATAACCGACACGGGTATGAGGGATTTTTTTAAGAACGGAATATATCTTTTAAGAGTATTTCCGACTAAAAGACCTCCCATGATTACAGCAATAAACATAATTACGGGCCAGACACTGTTGCTTGCAAACGATAATCCGCTAGACATTCATTCATCCTCGTTTTTCTAAAATTTATTTAAATCCCGTTTTCCACAAACCTTTTAATTAACAGCTTGTAGAGATATCCGGGGTATTTGCAGTCCGGGTTAGAAATCTCGTAATATTTTTTGTCTTTTGTAGAAATTAAAAGAAATCCGTGATAGAAAATATCACAGTCTCTTATTTCGTTAAACGAAACGATTTTTTCGCCGACAGCTATCGAATCTTTCTTTAAAACAAGCTGTCCTTCTCCAACAACCTTTTCGGAATGATCCTTCGAAATCTCGGTCATGCGCTGGTTTGGGTGCGAAAGGATTATTTCGCCGTCTTTAAAGTCAAGCGCATCGATTTCTTTTTTCTGCCAAGTGTCCCATTCGGGGATTGTTTTAAAATCAAATCCCTCTCCGCTTAACATACCGTATTCATTATACATCCCTTTTAAGCCGCAGTCACAAAAAAAGGTATCTTTCTTTGATTTTATTATGGCCATTTTCCTGCATTTGGGACACATTACAAGCTCATATTCGATGCCTTCCGCGAGTTTTCTGCTCTTATAAGGGATTTTATGGATTGCGTTATATGCATATGCGTCTTCGAAAATATCGGCATTTAAAGCCTTATCAAACTCATCGACGCTCATTTTGTTTAATTCTTCGGGTGAATAAATATTGACCAGTTCGCAGGTCATCTTTCCGCGTCTTATATCCGATGACCATCTGGGCGATGTGAAAAATCCGCCGTGGATTTTAAAAGTGACTACTGTGAAGCCGAGTTTTTTAAGAACGGCTGCGCTCGAAGGAACAATTTTATTGGAAAGTCCGTCCGCCGATCTGACGCCTTCGGCAAAGAGTCCGACATTGTGTCCGGCCTGAAGATGCTTCTTCATTTCGACGACTGTGGAGAGCCCGACCGTGGCTTTTTCGCGCACAATCGGATGGAAGGTCCAGTTGACCAGTTTACCGCCGATTCCTTTTCTTACGACCTGTTCTCCGGCCACAAAATATAGATGTTTGTCTATCGACAAAGCAATCCAGACCATGTCAAGGTTGGTAACATGGTTGGAAATGGCAATAAACGGCACATCAGGCATTTTGTACCGATTTTCGACCTTGAAGTTAAATTTAGATTTAACAAAAGGAACGATAACTTTTTTGACAAATTGGTATTTCCTTAAGTCAGATTTGTATGCTTTTACGTTCCCTATATCTTGTGTTCGCCCCATAATTCAATTTTATTGGTTTACGGCGCTTTTTGCAAGAAAAAAATGTGCCGGAGGAACGCATTTTACGTTCTTCCGGCACCTGAATTTTCTTATTTGCCGAGAGCTGATTTTATATCTTCTTTCATATCGATTACAGCCTGTCTTGAGGCATCGGCAAAATTCTTTTCGCCGTATCCCGGATAGTTGGGACTCTGATATGCTGCGATGATTCCTCTAGAGGAATTGATGATGGCGCCAAGTCCGTCCTTGTTGAAGAAGTGAACCAAGTCTGCGCCTTTGCCTCCCTGTGCTCCGTAACCGGGAACCAGGATGAAGGTCTTGGGCATCTTTTCTCTTAAAATCTTACCCTGCTCGGGATATGTGGCTCCGACTACTGCGCCTACATTACTGTATTCGCCGTCCATGCAGTCAGCTCCCCATTCATTAACCTTGTCAGCAACATGCTCGTAAAGAGGTTTGCCGTCAATGATTCGATCCTGGAATTCGCCTGAGCTGGGATTGGATGTTTTAACAAGTACAAAGATTCCTCTGTCGTTTGCCTTACATACATCTACGAAAGGCTTTACGCCGTCTGTTCCGAGATACGGGTTAACCGTTGCAAAGTCTTCATCAAACGGAGCGAACTTCTGTCCGCAGATTTCTATGCTTCCGAGATGTCCCTCCGCATATGCCTGCGATGTCGAGCCGATATCGCCTCTTTTAATATCTCCGATTACTACCAGATCTTTTGATTTGCAGTAATCAACGGTTCTTTTAAATACTTCTACGCCCGGAACTCCGAACTGCTCATACATTGCAATCTGAGGTTTAACTGCGGGGATTAAATCATATACCGCATCCACTATAGCTTTGTTGTAGAGCCATACGGCTTCTGCAATACCTTTAAGGTTTGCGCCGTATGCTTCGATGCATTCGCTCATTATATCCATCGGGACAAATTTGGGATTGGGATCGAGTCCCACCACGATGGGAGCGTCTTTACTTACGATATTGTCAATCAGCTTCTGTATCATTTATGCCATCACGCCCTTCTTTTCATCAACATATTTCTTGATTTCCGAAGCGCGGACATACTTAACAATGTCGCCGCCCTTGTCAACTACAAGTGTGGGAGCCATCTGAACGCCGTACTTTCTTGCAAGATCGGGCTGCTCAAGAGCATCGATTAACTTGTAGGGAAGGTCTCCCAAGTAATCCTTGGCAATTGCACAGTTAGGACAGGTCTTTGTGGTAAATAAGATTACCGTGCTGTCATCAGCGGGTGCTGTGCTTGCTGCAGGTGCTGCATTTGAAACACCGAATAAGTCTGCATATGCGGGATTAACGTTTTCTGTGGGCGCCTGAACACTTTCGGGAGCAACAGTATCATTTACGGGCTCTGCCACATTAACTGTTGCAGTAATGTTCTGGCTCTTGTTTTCCAGATCTTCGGATTTGGAAAGTGAAAGATTGATATCGTATTCTTTTCTGTTCTTGAACTCCTGAAGCTTACCGTCATTCCAGTTCTGAACCGGTCTGTAGTAACCTGTGATACGTGAGTAAACTTCGGTCTTGCATCCGCAGTCGGGACATGTATCCTGCTCGCCTGCAAGATAACCGTGGTTCTTACAGATTGAATATGTAGGAGACATTGTGTAGTAAGGAAGCTTGTAGTTTTCAGCTATTGTACGAACAAGCTTGGCTGCTGCCTTCCAGTCGGGAAGCTTCTCGCCAAGGAATGCATGGAATACTGTTCCCGAAGTGTAAAGTGTCTGAAGTTCGTCCTGAATATCAAGAGCATCAAATACATCATCCGTAAAGTCAACGGGAAGATGTGATGAGTTGGTGTAGTAAGGTGTATCGCCTTCTTTGCCTGCTGTCTTGATGTCCGGCCATCTTTTACGATCATGCTTTGCAAGACGGTAAGATGTGGACTCTGCGGGAGTTGCTTCAAGGTTGTAAAGATCGCCGTACTGTTCCTGATAATCGGAGAGACGGTTTCTCATATGGTTAAGGACCTCCTTGGTGAATTCCTGGGTATCCTTGTTTGTCATGTCATGGCCGAGCCACTTGGCGTTAAGACCAACTTCGTTCATACCGATAAGACCGATGGTTGAGAAGTGGTTGTCAAAGTTGCCCAAGTATCTCTTTGTGTAAGGATATAAGCCTTCTTCAAGAAGTCTTGAAATAACGCCTCTCTTAAGCTTTAAGGATCTTGCGGAGATATCCATGATACGGTCAAGTCTCTTGTAGAAATCTTCGGGATCTGTTGCAAGGTATGCGATACGGGGCATGTTGATTGTAACAACGCCTACGGAACCTGTTGATTCGCCCGAACCGAAGAAACCGCCGGTTTTCTTTCTTAATTCTCTTAAATCAAGACGAAGTCTGCAGCACATGGAACGAACATCCGAAGGCTTCATATCGGAGTTGATGTAGTTTGAGAAATAAGGTGTGCCGTATTTAGCGGTCATATCAAAGAGAAGCTTGTTGTTAAGTCTGTCTGACCAGTCAAAATCTTCTGTAATTGAATATGTAGGGATAGGATACTGGAATCCTCTGCCGTTTGCATCGCCTTCAATCATTGTCTCGAGGAATGCACGGTTAATCATATCCATTTCATCCTTGCAGTCAGCATATGTGAAATCCTGCTCTTTGCCGCCTACAAGTGCTTTTTCGTTTGCAAGGTCCGAAGGAACGGTCCAGTCAAGAGTAATGTTGGTGAAAGGAGCCTGTGTACCCCATCTGGAAGGTGTATTTACACCGTAGATGAAGGATTCGATACACTTCTTAACTTCATCGTATGTAAGGTTGTCTACTTTTACGAAAGGAGCAAGATATGTGTCGAATGATGAGAATGCCTGAGCTCCTGCCCATTCATTCTGCATGATGCCAAGGAAGTTAACCATCTGGTTGCAGAGAACCGAAAGATGTGAAGCGGGAGCTGATGTAATTTTTCCTGGGATTCCGCCCAAACCTTCTTTTATGAGCTGTTTTAATGACCAGCCTGCACAGTAACCTGTAAGCATGGAAAGGTCATGAATGTGGATATCGGCATTACGATGTGCTTCTGCGATTTCCTCATCATAAATTTCGGACAGCCAGTAGTTAGCGGTAACCGCACCGGAGTTTGAAAGAATAAGACCGCCTACGGAATATGTAACCGTAGCGTTTTCCTTAACTCTCCAGTCTTCAACTTTAACATATGAATTTACAACGTCTTTATAGTCAAGGATCGTTGACTTTAAGTTACGCATTTTTTCACGCTGCTTACGATAAAGGATAAATGCCTTTGCAGCTTCTGCATAACCTGACTGCTCAAGAATCTTTTCTACAGAGTCCTGGATATCCTCGACATGAACGTAACCCTCCTTAATCTTCGCCTGAAAATCAGCAGTAACACGAAGAGCAAGAAGATCGATTATATCTTCACTGTACTGAACATTTGTAGCATCAAAAGCTTTCTTGATTGCGTCATTGATTTTTACAAGATTAAAATCAGTTTTTTCTCCGTCCCTTTTAATTACACCAAACATTTTTCATTCCTCCAACACAATTCTTTTGGGCTTTGCGCCGATTGAAACCATTGTATCATCACCCCTTTGTAATGTCAACGAAAAACCACTATATATTTGCCCGAAATTTTTTACAAACACAATATATAGTTGTTTGTAAGGTTTGCACAAATTTACATAAAAAAAAGAATGCATCCCCTTTAAAATAGGGATGCATTCGTATTTTGGTTTACATAATTTATCTAGTCTTAAGGAAATCGTATTCTCTCGCCATGTTCTCATCCGAGGGGTAATCCACAAGATATTGTGCACAAAGGTCTCTTGCCTTTTCAAAATCCCCAAGATGTTCGTATGCCACAATCCGATTGTACAGAAGCTGCTGGTGTGCTTCGTTGGAATCAATTTCAAGTCCGTTAACCACAGCCTCGAGTGCTTCATCATATCTGCCCTGATCTATGAGTGCCACGGCCAGCTGATTGTACACTCCGGAATCGGGATTTGACTCGAGATACTTATAATAAATGTTAATCGCAAATGCGGTATCGTCGAGTTCCTCATAGCATTTTCCGAGTAAAAGAAGCACTTCCTCGCTCTTGTTGCCGCCGGTTCTCGCCTGCTCGAGATAATTCTTCGCTGTCGAGTAATTGCCGAGACAGTAATTGATGTAGCCCTTGTCGTAATCCGACATATTGCGGTCGTACTTGTTTAACGCATCATTAAGATAGTCCACGCCGTAAGGCTGAAAGCCTGTTTCCGCGAGCAGATTGTAAATATCGATGTAAAGCGAATAGTCTTTTTTCTTTAAAGACAGTGCTTTTTCGAAATCCGTGCATGCAGAGTCTACATCCTGTAAATAAAGATATTCCGCCGCACGCTGCATATACGCGTCAACCTCACGTGGTCTAAGCGCAATGATGGCGTCGTATCTTGCCTTTGCGTCTTCGTATTTGCCGAGCTTGTGATAGCAGACACCTATGTAGTAATTGATGTCAAAATCAATGTCATCGGGTGTCGCACCGTCTTCGGCCAGAGCGGTCTTAAAAGCCTTAATGGCCTCTTCGTATTCGCCCTTGTTCATGTAGCAGATTCCTAGGCCTCTGTAAGCCAATGTAAGATTCTTGCCCTGGTTGACCGCCTGATTGAAATTCTGCTCCGCCGATGCAAAATCCGGCTCCTCGAGCTTTTCATATCCAATTGTAACATAGTCTGTTTCATCCTTTTTTCCGCACGCACATAATGCGCAGAAAGAAATTGCAATTAAGAACGAACAGAGAAATTTCTTAAATCTCATAAATTAATATTGTGTCAATTGGGGACGGTTCTATTTTGACTTTTTTGATCAATTAAGAACCGTCCCCAATTGTTCATTTTTAATGATGGAACAGTCTCATCTTTGTGAAGCACATTACCATGCCGTACTTGTCGGCACATTCGATAACGAGGTCGTCTCTTACGGATCCGCCGGGCTCTGCGATGTACTTAACGCCGCTCTTCTTTGCTCTCTCGATGTTGTCCGAGAAGGGGAAGAATGCGTCAGATCCGAGTGCAACGTCGGTCATCTGATCGAGCCATGCTCTCTTTTCTTCTTTGGTAAAGATTTCGGGTTTAACCTTGAAAATCTTCTGCCAGTTGCCTTCTGCGAGACAGTCGAGTTCGTCGCCGATGTAGTTATCAATTGCGTTGTCTCTGTCTGCACGGCCGAGTCCGTCTACGAACTGAAGTTCAAGTACCTTGGGACACTGACGAAGCATCCAGTTGTCAGCCTTGCTGCCTGCAAGTCTTGTACAGTGAACTCTGGACTGCTGTCCTGCACCGATACCGATTGCCTGTCCGCCCTTTGCGAAGCAGACGGAGTTAGACTGTGTATATTTTAATGTAATAAGCGAAATGATAAGGTCGATCTTTGCAAGGTCGGGAAGTTCCTTATTCTTAGTAACGATTTCGCTTAAAAGCTCGTTGTTGATCTTGAATTCGTTTCTGCCCTGCTCAAATGTGATACCGAATACATCCTTGTGCTCGATGGGTTCGGGCTTGTAATCGGGATCAATCTGGATAACATTGTAGTTTCCGCCTTTTTTAGCTTTTAAGATTTCAAGTGCTTCAGGCTCGTATCCGGGAGCGATAACGCCGTCGGAAACTTCTCTCTTGATAATCTTGGCTGTGGAAACGTCACAAATGTCAGAAAGTGAAATAAAATCGCCGAAGCTTGACATTCTGTCAGCGCCTCTTGCTCTTGCGTATGCGCATGCAAGGGGTGAAAGTTCGCCCAAATCGTCTACCCAGTAAATCTTAGCAAGTACGTCGTCTAAAGGAAGACCTACTGCTGCACCTGCGGGTGAAACATGCTTAAAGCTTGTAGCTGCGGGAAGACCTGTTGCTTCTTTTAATTCTTTTACGAGCTGCCAGCCGTTGAATGCATCCATGAAGTTGATGTATCCGGGCTTGCCGTTTAATACTGTGATGGGAAGTTCTCTTCCGTCATTTACAAAAATCTTGCTGGGCTTCTGGTTGGGGTTACAACCGTACTTAAGTTCAAGTTCTTTCATAATTTACTCCTTAAAACTATTTATTCTTATTAACAATTCTTGTCTCGAATTCGCCTGTCTCAATATCAATGTATCTTACAAATAATGAAACTTTGTTGTCTTCATTTAAAGAGTTCCATACTTCGTTTGTGAAAGCATCGATGTCGCCGGAGATTCCAACCCATGTAGGCTCGCCTTCGAATGAAGGAAGGGGATTTCCGTCGCTTTCGTATGTATGGATGAAGTGGCCTTCGCCTGCGAAAGGATTTTCATAAGCAAATGTGAAACGGTTGTGAGCGCCTTCTCTTCCGTTGTTGCTCTTTAAGATGGAAAGTGCGTAGTTGTATTTGCCGTTTTCAACATGCATGATACCTGAAATTCTCGGAGTCAAGTTGGGAGCATCGGGCTCGTAGCAGCGTGAACGAAGTGACTGTTCGAATGTCATCTGCTTATCCATTCCTTCGTAAATGGTATCTGTCTGATCGCCGTTTGTAACGATTGTTTTATTGCCAAGTACTCTGACGGGAGCATAAATAATGAGGCTCGGATCCTCGAGTTTGGATTCATCGAAAGCCTGTGTTCTTAATCCGTTTCCGTCCTCCACGAAGATACGGTTACGTGAGTTGGTACTTCTGCCCATGATAAAATATGCAGTTACCGCATATTTGCCGCATGCGCTCTTACCGATTACGATACCTCTTCCGGGATATGAATTGTTTTTCAAAATTTCTGAAAGATTCTGCTTTTCCATACGCTTATGCTCCTTTTCATACTTTTATATATTTTTTTATTTTATTCGGGTGTCTCTCCGGACAGTCTTCCGAAATATTCGGAATGAGCCTGAATGTATTCGTCGTTGAAATCGCTGTCGCCGCCCTGGTGAAGTGCGGAAACATATGTATGTGCAAGTCCTGCTTCGGGTGACTTTCTGGCGATAATCGCAATACCTATATTCGAACAGATATCGGCGATTCTTTCCATATTGGCCAGGATGTCAAGGAATACAATGCCTGCCTGAACAGAACAGTTACCTTCTCTTAATCTGGCGAGATGGTTGTCGTGAAGAGTATTGGTTAAATCATCCATTACTTCCTCTAACGGCTCAATATGCTTTGCCGCCTCGATATCTCTTCTTTCGAAACCGATAATCGTGTAATTTAATATCTTTTTCATCAGGTCAAAGGCAATATCGAGTTCGCCTAAAGCCTGTTCGCTGAAAGCTGTATCGTTGTCGGAAAGTTCTTTTGCATCTTCCGCGATATTAACCGCGTGATCGCCCAGTCTTTCGAATTCCTTAACAACTCTGTGATATTCGGTCATTATACGAACATGAATATCTTCCTTAACATGAGGCGAGAGATTAACAAGATATGTGTCGACACAGTCGGTAAGATGGTCTATGTTTTCTTCTTCCTCATTTAATTCGTCAAATACTTTTTCGTCAAACTTTCTGACTAAGGCAATTGATTTTTCGATATTGTCGTTGGATGCATGAATCATGGCATCAAGACAGTCGTAGCATCCGCCGAATGCGATGGCGGGTGTATTGAAGAATACAGGGTTTAATCCTGCAATCTTATCATCATATTTGCCTTCTGGTGTTACCTTATCCTTAACAACCTTACGGCTGACATTACCGAGAAGCTTCATAAAAGGAAGCATTATAATTGCACAGGCTAAGTTGAATACCGTGTTGGTATTGGCAATTGTACCTGAGGTCATTCGCATATCCCAGAGGTTATTAAGCAGGCCGATTTTATGAATCACAAATACAACTACAATTACCAAGAGCGTTTTTGCCAGGTTGTACATAATATTTACAAGACCTACACGCTTCGAATCGCTCTTTGCACCGATTGAACAGACAATTGCGGTTGTTACACAGTCGCCTAAATAAACGCCGACGATGATAACGTAAGCAACTTTAAACGGAATATCTCCTGCCATTGAAATAGCCTGTAAGATACCGATTGTGGCCGATGAAGACTGGAGCGTAAAAGCAACGCCTGCACCTACTATATATCCTAAAACCGGCTTATTGCCGAGTCCTAAGAAGAGTGCATCTATTATTCCGCTCTCTTTAAGACCGCTTACCGCTGCCGTCATATTGAGAAGTCCGGTGAAAAGAATACCGAAACCGACGGCAATATTACCGATATTGTCCGATTTTTTGAATTTGATAAACATTATGAAAGTAATGCCGAGAATTAACGCAATAGGCGCCAAGGTCGACGGCTGGAATAATCTTAGAATAAAAGAATCACCGTTGACATCAAGGAGTCTGATAATCTGACCTGTAACGGTTGTACCGACGTTCGCTCCGACTATAATGCCCAGTGACTGATTAAGAGAAATAATGCCTGCGGCTACAAGACCTGAGGTTATAACAATAGTAGCGGTGGATGACTGAATAACCGCCGTAACAAGTAAACCTAAAAGAAAAGCTTTGACAGGGTTGTCTGTGACTTTTCCCATTATAACCTTTAAAGTTCCGGACTGACCTTCCTTTAAGCTGTTGCCCATCAAACGCATTCCGTAGAGGAAAAGAGCGAGGCCGCCGAGAAGCGAAATTACATTAAAAAAATACATGTTGTTTCACCTTTTGCAATATTTCTCACAATTAAACAGTTTACTATAAATCGCAAATAAAAGGAAGTGATTTTGATGTTTCAAAACAAAATATATGTTATAATTTTATGAGTTGTGGGACAAAAAATCCCCTCGGAAAAATTATGGAAACCAATAACACTGTAAAAAAAGAAAACAAGAATATAAAACTCTATATCATAACCGCCGTTTCTGTGGCAATTCTGCTGATAATACAGTTCATTGCGCACAGAATTACCCCTTTTATGAGGGATGACCTCTGGTACGCCACCAACCTGGTCACCGGAGAGAAGGTTACATCCTTAGGCGATATCATAGAGAGCCAGATCTGGCATTATTTCAACTGGGGCGGACGAAGCATCAACCATGCCCTTCTTCAGGCCGTGCTGGCTTCAGGCGAGGCTGCTGCCGATGTTTTGAATATCCTGGCAACAATCATCCTCGGATTTGTAATCTTTAAGGCTTCCCGCGCCAAAAATCCTCTGATGTATCTTTTATGCGAAGCTTTAATCGTGGCTTTTAACGCAAGCCTCTTCTTTTCCATGCTCTGGGAATCGGGCTCGGTCAACTATCTTTACTCGACGTCCTGGATTCTTTTGTATGTAATGGTAATCCTAAAAGAAATGGATTATGAAGGCGCCGAAGTTTTGAAAGCTAAAAAGGCCGAATATTTCTGGATAATTCCTCTGGCACTCATTGCCGGCTGGAGCACCGAAAACATGGGCCCCACCTGCTTCGTTCTCACCGTCGGAGTCATCATTTTCCTTGCGATAAAAAAGAGAAAGATTCCTATCTACCTCTACGAAGGTGCTTTTATGACGCTTTTAGGAAGTGCGCTTCTTATCTTGGCACCGGGCAATTTCGTCAGAAACCAGTTCGTCGAGAAGGCTCCTTTTATGAGCATTATAAGGGGCAGAATCGATTCCTTCCTGCTTTCCGGCTGCAGTTTCCTGCTGCCCTCGTTTCTGTTTGCGATTATCCTTCTGGTAATCCAGATTTACATCATAAAAGAAATAAAACCCCGAGATATCGCTTTGTTCGCCTTTGCGGTAATTGCCCAGGGCGCGATGTTTTTATCGCCCGCTTACCCGCAGAGAGCATCCTTCGGTATTATGTGCGTGCTGATAACATATATGGTTTCGGTGATTTCGAGACTGTATGAAAATCATAAAAAAACGAGACCGATGGTAATACTTCTGACCTCTTCGTTTGTTTTATATGCAATCATTAAAGTCTGCTCGGAAATAATCTTCCCCGCAGTTTAAAAGAGAATTCGGAAAATGAAAAACAAAAAGCTTTTGGTTAACCGAATACTGTCCATAGCGCTTTCATTCATAATGATGTTTGTGCTTTACTACAAATCACAGAGCTTAATCCGCCTTGTGCTTTTTGCCATGCTCGCGGCAGTTGCAACTGTCCTTACGATGCAGATAAGACCGGAATCTCTCTTCAGATGCCTTGCAGTCTGCTTTGCGTTCCTGCCCAACATAACTTTTAAGGCAGATCTTAAAGTGAGTCCTTTTGATTTTACGGGCTTTAAGGCATTTGTACAGGTAGTAATACTGTACGGTGATTTTCTCTTACTGTTTGCGCCTGCTGCCCTGATTTTACTGTGTATAGCGGTTTATAAGGACGATAAGAAGAGCCCGTGGCAGATACTTAAGAAATACATACCCTGCGCGGTCATAATGTTTCTTTGTTTCCTAGCATCGGTATTATACAACCCTTTGGCAAATCTCTGCCTCTTTGTATTTACATATGCGGCAATAATTCCCGTTACAGGCATCGTGGAAAGGCATGTTTATAAAGATGATTCTGAAATCTTTTCAAATCTCCCTTACTTCTTCCTTGTGCTTGTATTTTTAAGCAGGTACCTTTTATAAAAGAAAATGAATAAACCTAAAAATACTAACAAAATAAGAATAATATTGTCTGTCATCATTCTGCTCACGGTTTTAATCATCTGGGGGCATTCTTTTATGACTCCCGAAATGTCATCCGAGGAAAGCAGCTTCGTTAAGGAAATCGTTGAAGCCGTGGTTCAGAGTGTGAGTAACAACGAAACTTTTACGATACCTGAAATCGTTATAAGAAAAAGCGCACACTTTTTTGAGTACGCAGTTCTCGGACTCGAGCTTACGATTCTTATTACAGTGAATAAAATCGAACCGTTAAGTGACGATAAAAAAAGAGGCCTGATAAAAAGAGTTTTCTTCTTTTATCCGACCGCTTTTATATTTTCTCTTCTTGTGGCAAGTTTAGACGAAACCATCCAGTATTTCACGGGACGTTACTCAAGCGTCTGGGATGTGCTCCTGGATATGACGGGCGCATCGTTTTCCATTCTTTTGTTTTTGCTTTTTAGGAAACTGTCTCTGCGCCGTAAAAAATAATTTTACCACGCTTCAAATGTCTGAATTTTCAACTCAAATTCTACGTTATATTCTCCGTATTTAAGAATATAATTTCCCTCCGTAAGCTCTCCGAGTTCATCGCTTTCCAAATTATAAGTTGCCTGATATTCCGAAAGGCCGTTTGGCTCAACCGTAAAATCTTTTGGTGTAATATCCTCGTAAGATTCTCCGTTTTTATGATATAGTTTAACATTGTTTATTTCGGATAAAATCTCATCGCTTAATCCATCATTACAGCAAATATAAACATACATTTCCGTTTTCTGAGGTTTTACGATTTCGCCGAAAATATTATACTGAGGATATTCGTAATCATAACGGTGGACGACTATATCTATCCCGTCCTCACTTCTATACAAGTTTGCTCCATCCACAACCTGAAGCTCTTGCCACTGAACATACGGTATGCCCGGTTCAAGATCCCAATTACTTTCTTCAGTAATGACTTCTCCCCACATACCGGTTGAAGCGTCATAATTCTGATGCTTTACTCTTATTATTTTACTTCCGAAATAGCAGTGTGATAATTCAATATTATCATCTGATATATCGATATTAACTCTCTCGTCATCCTTATCAAATCTGATAACTCTCGGCTCTACTATTCTGTTGTCATACTTAAGTTTCACAAAATAAATCTTTTTCTTTTCATATAATTCCGGATCATCAAAACTAAACCCGCCATATCGTGCGCTGCAGTCAAGATAATCATAGTTAATAATCGTACTTCTGATATTCTTAGCCGATTTTAAATATCTGAATGCAAGAATTATCGTATTCTCTCTGTCCCCGTCTTCTTTAGCTATGGCAACAAGCCCGATCATATTGTCTTCAGGATAAAATACCCATTCCGCATCCTCATCTAAATCAAACAGGTTTTCCGACAGTATTTGTTTCGAAGATACTTTTGCCATTCTGTCAGCAGTCTGCGGTATCCATTCAATTACTTTATGAGCAAATGAGTCTTCATAATTTGCATAATCGAAACTTTTTATTAACGGTCTGAGAACTAAAATAATCGTAAGAAACGATAAAAGAAGTGAAACCAAAACAGTAATTAAAATCGTGGGAATTTTGATTTCCTCATCTTTTTCTGCGTCGGATTCTTTTTTACGGGCAGGAATAGCAAAGATTAGTATTAATATTGTTTCAACAGCAAAAATAAAGCAGCATAAGCACCAGTGAAAACAGAAATCGGTATTAATAACATTCAAAAGAAACGATTCAAAACTGCTGTAAATTCCGTCAGTATATGAATAATTCGTAACATAACCATAATAGTATACAGATCCAACAATCATATCCGCGATTGTAACGGCTAAAGTAACAATGAAAAGAAAAGACTTTTTCCCTTTCTCCGTGATAAAACAAATGAAAACTATTGCGAAAGCAATATAAATGATAAACGGATCAAAGTATATAAAGAACTGCTCAAGTAACGGTGTCTCATAATCATAGTAATTAAAGAAATTATATATGAGAAAAAGACCCGACAGCAACACATAAGCCATTCCGATATATCCGGAAACAATTCCTTTTTTATCATGCACAATTAAGTACATAATTATCAGTGCCGCTATATATTTAATGATGTATAAATAACCAAACGCCAGATCAAAAAAGCCGAATATAAAATTATTGGTATATTTTGTCACATCCAGAATAAAAATATACTGGCTAAAAAGCATTAAAATAACTGCTGTTTCTATTGTGATTAAAGGAATCAGTTTTTTGATTTTGCCCATAAAAATACTCCTTATTCGTGCCCCTCTTATATTATACACGAATAAGGAGTTAATTGTTTATGGATGATTACGAATTGTCTTTGTTCATGGCTCCGGTTCCGCCCTCAACCACGCCTTCATGTTTGATTACTTTGCCGAAAGTTTTAAAGAAACATTTAAGATCAAAAACGAAGGATAATTTTTCAACATATTCTCCGTCAAGTTTTGCCTTAACCGGAATCGGAAGTTCGTCTCTTCCGTTTATCTGCGCCCAGCCTGTAAGTCCGGGCTTTACATCGTTTGCTCCGTATTTATCTCTCTCTTTTATCAGATCATCCTGATTCCAAAGTGCCGGTCTCGGGCCTACTATACTCATCTGTCCTGCGAAAATGTTAAAGAGCTGGGGCAGTTCATCGAGGCTTGATTTTCTTAAAAAATCGCCGCTTTTTAAAATATACTGTCCAGGGTTTTTAAGCATATGCGTGGGTACATCAGGCGGTGTATCCATCCTCATGCTTCTGAATTTTATGAGCATAAAATGTTTCTTGTGAAGGCCTACTCTTTTTTGTTTAAAGAATGCAGGACCGGGATCTTCGATTTTTATGATCAATGCAATAACAAGCATAGGAATTCCCAAGAAAAGGATTCCGTTAAAAGAAATAATTATATCTAAAAGTCTTTTAAAAAATTTTCTGTACATACTCTTATATTACACCAAATTAGTCTTTTTAAACTACTCTTTTTTATTCGCATTTACAGCTTCTAAAATAATTTCTTTTTTCGCGTTTGCATATTCCGAAGCCGCAGGCTTTATTCCTTCAAGTCTGTAAGGAATTCCGAGTGCTTCATACTTCTTTACACCCATAGTGTGATAAGGAAGAACATCCAGCGCTTCAAGGGTTTTAAGCTCGGATAAAAACTTACCGTATTCCTTAAGTTCATCATCGAAATCAGTCACACCGGGAACGCATACAAATCGCACCCACATTTTTTTATTGTGATCGGATAGATATTTCGCGAAAGCAAGAATTCCGTCATTGTAATGACCCGTAAGTTCCTTATGACCCTCACGATCGTAACGTTTGATATCAAGCATCACAAGGTCGGTAACTTCAAGCAGTTTATCAATCTTTTCACTGCCTTCTTTAAACATTATTCCCGAAGTGTCGAGACAGGTGTGCACGCCTTCATCATGAAATCTTTTAAAGAGCTCTGTCAGGAAATCAATCTGCATCATGGGTTCGCCGCCCGACGCCGTAACTCCGCCCTTCTCATAAAAGGCTTTGTTTCTCTCAAATCTTTTATATATCTCATCTACAGACATTTCAGTACCGCCGTTTACATCCCAGGTATCGGGATTATGACAGTATGCGCAGCGCATCGGACAGCCCTGAAAAAAGACGACGAACCGTACACCCGGTCCGTCGACTGCTCCAAAAGTTTCTATTGAATGAATTTTACCTGTCATATTATCCATTAAAGTGATTCGTGGAATGTTCTCGATATTACATCGAGCTGCTGCTCTTTTGTGAGCTTGATAAAGTTAACTGCGTAGCCTGATACACGGATTGTAAGCTGAGGATATTTCTCAGGGTTTTCCATAGCATCAAGAAGTGTCTCACGATTAAGAACGTTTACGTTCAAATGGTGGCCGCCCTTGGTTGTATAGCCGTCAAGAAGCGAAATAAGGTTTTCAATCTGTGATTCGCTTGCATCGGGAGCAACATATACTTTGTCGACTTCCTCGTTGATGCAGTCGCCGTCAACAACCTTGTTTGCCTTGTCAATGTATGTAAAGTTTTCATCGCTCTTTCCGAGTGCGGAAGGAATGATGGAGAATGTATTTGAAATACCGTCCTGTGCATCCTTGAAGGGAAGCTTGGCAACTGAAGCAAGTGATGCAACCGCACCTGATGAATCTCTGCCGTACATAGGGTTAGCACCGGGTGCGAAAGGAGCGCCCTTGGGACGTCCGTCGGGTGTGGCACCTGTGTTCTTGCCGTATACAACGTTGGATGTAATTGTAAGTACCGATGTGGTAGGAACGGAATTACGGTATGTCTGATGTGAACGAACCATGTTCATAAAGCTTGATACGATTTCTTTTGCAATCGAGTCTACACGGTCGTCATCATTACCGTACTTCGGATAATCACCTGTGATCTTAAAATCAACGATGATATCGTCATCATCACGAATGGGCTCAACCTTGGCATATTTGATAGCCGATAAAGAGTCTGTAACTACGGAAAGACCTGCAATACCGGTCGCGAAAATTCTTACTACATCTCTGTCGTGAAGTGCCATCTGAGCACGCTCGTAATTGTATTTATCATGCATGTAATGAATGATGTTAAGCGTATTTACATAGATACCTGCGAGCCACTCCATCATAAAAGTGAAGGAATCCATTACGGTATCGTAATCAAGCACGTCGCCCTGATATCTTCTTAAGGCGATAGGTCCGACCTGCTTCTTGGTAATTTCATCCACACCACCATTAAGTGAATAAAGAAGACATTTAGCAAGGTTTGCTCTCGCACCGAAGAACTGCATTTCTTTGCCGAGCTTCATGGAAGATACGCAGCAGGCGATTGCATAATCATCGCCCTTTGTTACACGCATTAAATCGTCGTTTTCATACTGGATAGCAGAAGTCTTGATAGACATCTTTGCACAGTATTTTTTAAAGGGTTCAGGCAGTCTCTTGGACCAGAGAATTGTAAGGTTGGGCTCGGGAGCCGGTCCTAAATTCTCAAGAGTGTGAAGATATCTGTAAGACATCTTTGTTACCATATGACGTCCGTCGATACCAACACCGCCGATAGATTCGGTTGCCCAGATGGGATCGCCCGAGAAAAGTTCGTTGTATTTGGGAGTTCTTGCAAATTTTACGATACGAAGCTTCATAATGAAGTGGTCTACCATCTCCTGAATCTGACGTTCGGAGAATGTACCGTTTGCAAGGTCTCTTGAAGCATAGATATCAAGGAATGTGGTTGTACGGCCGACACTCATTGCCGCACCGTTCTGCTCCTTGATAGCCGACAAATATCCGAAATAAATAGCCTGGATGGCTTCTTTTACGTTGGTTGCGGGATGGGAAATATCACAGCCGTAGGATTCTGCGAGCTTCTTCATAAGCTCAAGTGCTCTTACCTGCTCCGTAAGTTCTTCCCTGGTTCTTATTACCTCGTCGTTCATAACCTTTCCGCAGGTATGTTTCTGACGAAGCTTATCCTCTATAAGAATGTCGATTCCGTAAAGTGCTATACGTCTGTAATCACCGATGATACGTCCTCTGCCGTATGCATCGGGAAGGCCTGTGATGATGTGTGATGAACGGCAGGCTCTCATCTCTGTCGTATATGCATCAAAACATCCGGCGTTATGTGTTTTTCTGTAGTATGTGAAGAAATCTTTTACTTCGGGATCAATTTCATATCCGTGATCGGAAAGTGCCTGCTCAGCCATTCTGATACCGCCGAAAGGATGAAGCGGTCTCTTAAAAGGTTCGTCGGTCTGAAGACCAACAATCTGCTCTTTGTCTTTATCAAGATAGCCGGGCTCGTGTGACATAATCATGGATACGTTTCTGGTATCCATATTTACGGCGCCGCCCTTTTCTCTTTCCTCTTTGGAAAGCTGCATTACCTGATCCCATAACGCAAGCGTATTCTTGGTTGCGGGCTCAAGGAAGCTCTCGTCACCGTCGTAAGGAACATAATTTTCCTGAATGAAATCTCTTACGTTAATTTCAGTCTGCCACTTGTTTCCTTTAAAATCTCTCCACTGCGGAATCATTTCAAATCTCCACTTTCTTTATAAATACTAAAAAATATGTTTACAAAAGGTTTTCCGACTTCTTTATTAAATCATTAAAAAAATAAAATATCAAGAGTATTTTACTCTTTTATACACAATATAATGTGTTATATTTTTCACACACCACAATTTCAAGTGCTTTTTGTTAAAATGTGACGATTAATCGTTTTGTTTTCATTTTTTATTGAACAATTTCACAATTAAAAGAAGCGTGCCCTTTAAGCACGCTTCCTGATATTTTACTTATAAACCTGTAAGAGATAAATCAGAGGTGAATTCCAGTAGATTGTAATCTCGTTGATTGAGTAAGCCGAATCGTTGTCGCAGTAGCAGCTTCCTCCTACCTTCTTTGAAAGAGCCTTGATTGCATAAGGATCTGCAGGGCTGGAGTTGGGACCGCCGACAAGCATACCGGGCATTGCCTTTCCGATAGCCTGTGAAGGTCTGTGATGAGGATGCTCTGCAGCATGCTCGCCGAAACCTGTTACGTAGCTGTAGGCTACGGCATTTACTCCTAAAAGATAATCTATCTGGTATCTTGCATATTCGTTGTAAACTTCATCGCCTGTTAAGTTGTACATCATTCTGTAAAGAATACCGTTGTTGGCGATTGTCATGTTACTTCCCCAAGGATAAACTCTCAGTGATGAGAAGTAAGGATCCGTGGTTGAATAATCAAGTGCTGTCTCAGCGAAAAGTTTAAGCTTTTCGGAGAACTTCATTCTTACATAATCAACATCGGACATCGAAGCATATATTTCCTGAATGCTTCTGGTGTCGTCTGCGGGAAGATTGAACTCAACGGGTGTTTCCATATAACCTTTGGCTTTAAGGAAATCATACATAGCATATGTACCCATGTCTGCCCAGCCAAGACCGCCCTTGAACGTCTTGTCCGTAAGTTCTCTTACCTTTGTAAGATAAGCAGAATCGTTAGTGGCAATGTAAAGTTCAACTGCTGCCCAAACATATTCGTCCGTATTGTCGCCGTCAGGATATTCACCTGTTACGATTTCGGGAGGATTGATAAATCCTGTCTTGTCTTTATCTGCATTTTCTTCCATGTAAGCGTATGCCTTAACTGCTGCCTCGCTGCACTTTGTGGCAAATGCCGCATCATACTGTCTGTAGATTTTGCCTGCCTTAGCCATTACTGCCGCAAAGTCGCCTGTAGCGGTTGTGGAGATGGGAGCTACAACAAGTTCTTCTGTTTCGTTCTGAGGCATTACAACGCCGGGGAACTGCTCACATGTTACCTTATGATATACACCGCCGTTTTCAGCCAGCATCTTAAGCATCCACTCAAGCTCGTATCTTGCTTCGTCAAGGATATCGGGAACACCGTTTCCGCTCTCGGGAATATCGTAATTGTCACCCCTTGATGCGCTGCTGTCTTCGTATGTCATAAAGAGATCTGCGATTGTCTTTGCACCTGCAACCACGTATCTTCCGTAGTCGCCCGCATCATGCCATCCGCCGGTTACATCGATGTAATCGTTTGTACCGTAAATCTTTGCATCAGTATTGTGACACTCGGGATGAGCAAAAACTCCTGCAAGTTCGCTTGTTGTTTCGCATCCGCAGCGCTGTAAGTAAAGCATTCTGACTGTTTCTTTTGCAATATCGTCAAATACGTTGCTGCCGATTTCAAAACTGTATGAATTATCAAGTCCGTCAACGGAAATGTAGTACTTTCCTTCAGTTGTAAACTCTGTGAAATCGCCTGTGTATGTGTCGCCGTCACCGTTCTTTGAGATAACGCGCTCATCGGCGAATGTTCCTTCGTATACAACCTCGCCTGTTTCTGCATCGCAGACTTTGAAGGCTGTAACCTTTTCGCCTGTTGTGGCAACTACTTTCTTATTGTCACCGGGCTTGTATCCGACCTGGTTAACCTTAAGTGCCAAAGGCTTTTCTTCTTCCTTGGGAGCCTTAGCGTTGCTTGAATCCACAAGAGTTAAATTAAAATCGTCTATGTATACTTTATGTGATGTATTGTCCATACCGTCAAATCGTCCGAGGTTAAAACAAAATCTCGGCATATCGTCATTTTCTTCTTCCATGGTGAATGTTGCGGAAATTCTTTTAGGCTCGGGACCTATGGGCACATCATACTCTTTGTAATATGCGTGATAATCGCCGCCGTTAATCTGGTATCTCCACTCAAACGATCTTTCAATATCACATCTGATCGTAAAAGAGCACTCGTATACGCCGCCCTGATTAAGCTCGAAACCATCTCTTGAGACCTGTGTGGAATAATCAAGCGTACCTGTTTTGGAAATATCCACAACCATTTCACCGTTTTTGGTATAAACTTCGAAAATACCGCCGTTAGCGTATGTTCCCCACTCAAAAGCTTCGCCGTCTTCAAAATGGTCGTCAATTAATGTCTTTCCGTTAAAAAGTCCCGGACCCCAGTTTACTTCGGGAAGTGTCCAGTCTCCCGCTCCCGCAGGATTGTCCACAACAACCGGTTCCGGATCGGTGCCGGGCTCCACTATGGGTTCTGTCGGTGTTTTTCCCATGTCGCATGCGGCTATGGAAAGAACCATTAATCCCGATAATAAAATGGATAAAATTTTACGTTTCATTGTAACTCCTCATTGTTTTTATTTTCCAACTCTGACGCAGTTTCTTCCTTCGGATTTTGCTTTGTACAAAGCCTTATCCATACGTTCGAACGCATTGTCAAAATTATCATCTTTTCTGATCTCGGTTAAGCCCGCACTGGTCGTAACCGTACCGGCTACTTCGAATTCTGCTTCGGAAATCTTTACGCGGATTTCTTCTGCATACTTTTCGGCCTGTGATTCATCTGCATCGTAGCAGACTGCCACAAATTCCTCGCCGCCCCATCTTCCGATAACGGCATTTTTATCTTTAAAATATTCTCTGATAAGATATACAAAGTGCTTAAGTGTGATATCTCCGACAGCATGACCGAACTTATCATTAATGTTCTTAAAGAAATCGATATCGAACATCATAATAGAAATATGTCTGTCCGTACGTCCGACTATCTCAATGGCATTGCGGATCTCCGTATCGATTCTTCCGTGGTTAAACACATCGGTCAGAGTATCCTTGGAAGCCAGTTCCTCATACTTCTTAAGCGTGGACATAAGCTGAACCGAATCTTCGTGTATATCCTGCACCATGAAGACATATCTGAAGTCCTCATCTGCGTTTACAGTTTCCGCACGTGAGAAGATAAGCTTAACCCAGATGAATTTTCCTTCGAGGTTCTGCATCAGGCAGTCAAACGAAGATGTACGTCCGGGTAAAAGATTCTTCTTTAAATACTCGGGATCGGTGCGCTCCAAAAACATCGGCTGATCGTCAGGCCAGATCATGTTGACAATCATCATTCTCCAGTCGGTGTATTTAAGTTCCGAATGCACCGTCTCGTCCGATATTTCGGTGATACTGATACTGCTTGTTGAATCTTTTACGAGGTCAACATACATGGAGAAAAGATAAGTGTTCTGAATCGTGGTTACCTTTTCGTTGGTAAGGAAATCCTTCATGTATTCACTGTTATCAAGCTCATCGAAAATAATCAGATAATAATTTTCTTCGACAGGATAAATCGTCATCTGAACGGCATGAAGTTCACCGTTACTGTCAAGCTTTAATCTCCTGCTGTATTTGCCCGAAAACTTTCCGTATGTCGGAATAAATACCTGATAATCTTCAGTGATTTTGTCAAAGGTTCCGTTAAAATGAAACCAGAGTTTTTCAATCAGGTCCTTGTAGCTGCCTTCTTCGTCAATAAAGTCTGTGAACATGCCTCTTTTAATAACGGTTTTGTAAGTATCCGTCTGGGCATCCACCAAAAGAAGCGCATCAATATTCCCTTTGATAAACTGAACAATGTCTTCAACGGTATAATCCGTAATGTTCTTTCCCATAATACATATCCCCCTAAATCCTGTTAAAGGTTCTTCCGGTTCCTTTAACGGCTGTTTTACAGAATATCCGTATTTTTATTTACAAAGCACAAATCCTTTGCTTCTTAAGCTGTTTTCAACTTCAGGTATATCGTGGGTGTGAAATACCATAATCGGTGCGCCGCTCTCTCTGTTAAAAGAAAGATAAAGGTAATCAACGCTGATATTTGCATCATCAAGTGCCTGAAGGAGTTTTTGCAGGTTTCCGACTTCATCCATGATTTCTACCGCAATGACATCTGTGAGCTTACAGATAATTCCTGCATCGGATAAAACCTTTACTGCCGTGGTCGGATCGCTTACTACCATTCTGACGATACCGTATTCCGCCGAATCATTGGTAACGGAACCCAGGATGTTGATATTTTCTTTGGCAAGAATGCTTGTGATTTCAAGCATCTTTCCTTTTACGTTCTCTGCATAAATCGATACCTGTTTTAACATCTTTAAGTCCTTTCAAATGAGTCTTTTTCTATCGACAAATACTGATTATTTGTTTATACTCATTAAAGATATATTATTTATCTATATCCACAAGCAGAATTTTACCAAAAAACAGGAAAAAAGGCAATTGAAAAAGCCTTATCGGAATACACAGGAGGAACTAATAATCATGATCGACAAAAATGCTAAAATATACGTAGCAGGTCATAAAGGAATGGTCGGAAGCGCCATAGTCCGCGCTTTAAACAAGCAGGGCTATAACAATATCATTACCAGATCGCACAAAGAGCTGGATTTAATCCGACAGGACGAAGTCGAGGCATTTTTCGAACAGGAAAAGCCCGAGGTCGTTGTACTTGCGGCGGCCAAAGTCGGCGGTATTGTTGCAAACGAATCCGCGCTTGCAGATTTTATGTACGACAACATGATGCTTGAGATGAACGTTATCCACGCAGCATGGAAAAACAACTGCAAAAAGCTTTTATTCCTCGGCTCTTCCTGCATTTATCCCAGAATGGCTCCGCAGCCCATGCCCGAGAGCTGCCTTCTGACGAGTGAACTCGAAAAAACCAACGAGGCATATGCTCTGGCTAAAATCAGCGGCCTTAAATACTGCGAATTCTTAAACCGTCAGTACGGTACCGATTATATCTCGGTTATGCCTACAAATCTGTACGGACCCAACGATAATTATCATCCTACACACTCACATGTACTGCCTGCTTTAATCCGCCGCTTCCACGAAGCAAAAGAAGCCGGACTTGAAAGCGTAACATGCTGGGGCGACGGCTCACCTTTAAGAGAGTTTTTATACGTGGATGATCTGGCAGATTTATGCGTATTCCTGCTCAACAATTACAGCGGAAACGAAACCGTAAACGCAGGCACGGGTAAGGAACTCACCATAAAAGAATTAACCGAACTCGTTGCAAAGGTTGTAGGCTACAAAGGAAAGATTGAGTGGGATCCGAGCAAGCCGAACGGAACACCGAGAAAGCTCCTCGATGTCAGCAAAGCAAAGAACTTAGGCTGGACATACAAAACCGAGCTTGAGGACGGCATTAAACTTGCTTATGAAGATTTCTTAAACAATCCGATGAGAGCGGAAAGATAAAACGATACAAAAAGGGACGGTTCTTAAATGGTCAAAAAAGCCAAAACAGAACCGTCCCTTATTGGTTTATTTATTTCGTTTTAATTTTTTTTGCAAAGTTTACGATTAGACTTATCATGTATTTGTACTCTTCCGTTCTGAAGAAAAACAGAAAATGTATCAAAACGAAAACAAGCATGCAGGCAAGGGCTTTCAATACGAAGAGGTGCGGCATTCCGTTAACGATGATATATTTATTGGCCGAAAACTGTAAAATCAGAATCGATAATAATACCACGACAACATTCTTTATATATTCAAACCAGTATTCCAAAACTTTTTTCCCAAAAGCGTTTTTATACAACAGATAAGGTTCTCTCCAAAAAACAGTCACTAAACTGCTGATAATCGTTCCGATGAAAATACCTGAAATACCGAATTTTTTAAGAGCGATAATCGATATAAGCAAATTCAGAAATGCCTGAATTAAAGGTCTTGCTTTATCCCGGACAAATAAACCGCACGCTGAAGTATATGACATAGAAACAAATCTTACCGCTTCCATATAGAACTGAATAATGATTAAAATTACAGTGATATCATCCAAAAACAAAGGTTTTCTCAACCATACCAGAATAAAATCATTAATCAGGGAATATGCGCAGACCGTCATCAGGCCTGTGACTGCAAAATTTAAAAACAGGGATTTTTTATATAACACATATCTTGAGTCCTTATCAAGCATAAAATGAGCATTACCAAGCGAAGAAGTAAAGCTTTGAAAAAGAACTCCGATTATTCGCATAATATTGTATGTAATCAGATAATAGTTCGAATAAATACCTGTAATCGCCAGTCCGATGAACTTTGACAGAAGGATATTGTCCGTCGAATTTAAAACGGTACCTCCGATCTTGTGGAACATCGCAGCCGTCGTGTCTTTGTATATATTCTTTCGCTCTTCGACATCAAGCTTGGATTTTACGTCAAATACAAATTTATAACGGCTTGCCACCCACAGGCTCGCTATAAAGTTTAAAGCCATCGTTATCAGAATTCCTGCTAAAAGAGTCAGCGTATAATTCTTGGTAATGAAAAGAACAATAATCTGGGAAGAATACCGTCCGAATGAAATAATAATATTGATTACCGAAAACTGATCCTGCTTCTGATCCGCGGAAAGAAGAGTCAGTTTGTATGAAAACAAATATGTCGAAGCACTCTGAAGCAAAAACAGAATAAATACAACATATAAATTTACATCAGCCGGTACTTCGGCCGCGTCTTTGATTAAAAACTTAAGGAATGGAGTTATTGCCAGTCCGACACCGAAAATAGCGCCTGCAATAATAAGATACGCATTCTTAAAAAAGCGCATAAGTTCACCGACTTTTTTGACATCGTCTTTACTGATGGGATCGTAAAAACGATATACAATCGAGCCTGTGATTCCAAGTTCGGCCAGAGCCAGCAAGCCAAGGATGTTGGTGAATAATCCGTTGATTCCAAGGTATTCAATTGACAGAATCTTTAAAAACAAATATCTGTATCCGAACCCTATGACGATATTTAATAACGCACAGACTCCGGAGATGACAAATGCTTTTATGATATTTGTTTTTCTCGGTAGATGATTAAACACAATAAATTACTGCCTTTCTCCGTCCAAAACCTGTAACATTGTTTCATAGTTTTCGAATCCGAAAGCTTTATAAGACTGCGAAGAATAAATCGCATATTCATCCGTTAAGTATTGTTTTAAATTCCAGTTATTATACTCATTTGAGGTCATCAGAACAAATACTTTTCCTGTCGGGATTTCATTATCATGCTCTACAGCCTGAAGCCATGGATAAGCGTATTTCACGACTGCCGAGCCGCTTTCGGAGTTCGTGGGCCAGAATTCATCCACACTGTGCATATCTATCAATCCGTTCGAATACTCAATCAGTATGTTAGACTGCCAGAATGGCGCATATCCGTAGTTATATCCATCGCTCAGTACCTGTTTGGTAATATATTCTCTCTCGTCGTTTTTCTCTTTTGTTATCTGCTTAAAATACGGACCGCAGACAAGGAACGACGCCATTATAAAAATGGCAGAATATAAAAGCATCATCGTCAGTTTTTTCGATTTTAAAATATCGCTTTCTTTTATCCAGAAAGCAATCAGCAGATACGCAAAAACTATTATCGGGAAATTGTATCTGTTGCGATACTGCATCGAAGAAAACGTATACAGCACGATAAAGAAAAATACATTCGATAGGAAAAATATATCCAGGAAATAATATTCAAACGAAACTTTTTCTTTTTTCCTAAGCGGATAAACAACTGCCACAATCACGGTAATAACAATTACTGCCGTCAGAATATTCGACAATACGCATCTAAGTCCGACTTTCGTGGGTTCATATCCGAAAGAAATAAGAAAATCGTTAAAAACAGAAACAAAATTATTTAAATTAAAGCCCGTAAAAGAAATATCATTCCACTGCTGGAAATGATAGTGTCCGGCCAGGACTTTTGAATTGACAACATAACCCAGTCCGGCGCCTATTAAATTAATTACAGCTGTTAAAAGAATTGATTTATATTTGGATTTTTCTTCTCCGTCAGCCTTTCCGGTTAAAAGAAGAACAGAAGTCAAAAGAAGCGGCAGATAAAGTATTACAATCTGTCTGGCTCCGCCAATGCATGATAAAAAGGCCAGAATAAACGATACCGCCATCAGAATGTATTTCTTAAATCCCTTAAGGGATATAATTCCGAAAATCAGTCCGATGCCCGTAAAAGAAATTACAATGTGAGGAATATAAAAAGTTCCGAACGACACCATTTTATAGTATTCAAGTGACGTCGGTAATAAAACCATTAATGAAGCAATGGGAAAACAGTCAACGGCTTTGCCCTTGAAGCAAAGATAAAAAACACTTAACGATAAAACAATATTAAGAATAACCAGCGAAAGCATACGTACCAGACGCCAGTTGTGAAAGATCATAAATAAGGGTGCGTTTACCAGATTGGTATTCAAAAAACGAAGTTCCGTGGAATAATACCAATCACGAGTAATAATGCCATGCTGATCCGCCAGAATATTAGCCAGAACCAATTCCGACGCATCATCAGAGTTAATAAAATGTACTCCCCTGATACCGATAAAAACAAACAGAGCAATTTCAGCGGCAATCATTATTAATAAAAGAATAACAAATGATTTCTTCACTAATATTTATACCCTTGTCATTATAATTTTACTTCTTCCCGTTATCTCAAATATATCCCTTGATTTTGGTGCAAAGAAACTGTCACCGGCCTTAAAAGTAATTTCTTCCTTGGCCTTGTCGGGCTCATCGATTGAACGAACCAGAATACTTCCTTCGCCTTCCAGCACCAAAAATGACGTAAAGCTTTCTTCCACGCCCGGAATGCGTGCAGACGAATCCACGTCTATCAACGCGCATTCAAAGTATTTGCACTGAGAAATAATACTCTTTTTAAATCCTTCTCCGTCTACGATTCCTTCTTCGATTTTTTCCGGACAGTATTTGGAGAAATTGAGCACATCCAAAGCCTTGTCGATGTGCAGTTCTCTGTAATCTCCGAATTTGTCGCGTCTCTTAAAATCATACAGACGGTATGTGCAGTTAGAACTCTGCTGTATCTCGCAGATAACTATTCCCGCACCTATGGCATGAACGGTTCCCGCCTTGATAAAATAAACATCACCTTTTTGTACGGGGATTTTGTTTAATACATCAAGTATGGAATCGTCTTCTATTCTCTGTAAAACTTCTTCTCTGCTGACATCACGGTTAAAACCGCAGTAAAGATATGAATCGGGCTCACAGTCCACTACATACCATACCTCGTTTTTGCCGTACTGGTTTTCGTTTGCGATGGCATAATCGTCATCGGGATGAACCTGGACTGATAGTTTGTCTTTGGCATCAATCAGTTTGACAAGTATCGGAAAATCGGCGAAAGTGGAACATTTCCAACCCCAGTTTTCTTTTCCTATGGTTCCGAGATACTCATTAAAAAGCATGCCCTTGTGACGGCCTGATGCAACAATACTCTGACCGGCCTCATGCGCAGACATTTCCCAGCTTTCAGCCAGTATATCAAAATCACATTTCTTGCCGAATAATTCTTTTAATTTATTTCCGCCCCAGAGATTATCCTTAAAAGTCGGATTGAGGCGCACGAGTGAATCAAAAATGTGTGCCTGCTCATTGGCGTTAAACAATGTGTCTGTCTGAACCTTATCGTCTTCGGTAACATTTTCGCCCACGGATACTTCAACTATTACAAGCTCGGTATCGCCTGCATTTGAGACCTGATGTGTCTTACCGGGAAGAACATCCACTACGTCATCCGTATGATATAAGCCTTCTTTACCGTCAAGCTCAATAAATGCCGTACCCGAAATAATCGTCCAATGCTCGGATCTGAATACGTGCTTATGCGCAAATATGGTTTTCCCCGGCTGGATAACCACATGCTTTACTCTGCAATGAGGCGTATCGTAAAGAAGTTCGTATCTGCCCCACGGTCTGTATACAACACGGCCGGACTCAAAGAAACGGCCGATTTTGGATACAATTTCATCGTCATTTATCAGTTCTTTTAAGCTCTCAGACTCGCCCTTTTTGCCGACATAAACCGCATCCTCGGTATTAACGACTATCACATCAGATACTCCGTTAGCAACCACCAGGCTCTTGGAACATCTGTTAATGATGTCGGTATTTTCACAGTTATATTCATACTCCAGACCGTCGCCCGAAGTCTTTAATCTGGTCTCTTCAACGTCTTCGAGACTGCCTATATCCTTCCATCCGAAATGAGCCTTTACAACCTTGGCTCTTTTCGTCTTTTCAAGAAGTGCTTTTTCAATATGCACCGCAGGAATCGAATTCATGACGTCCGCAGGATATGTGAGCGAATTGCCTCTGGAAATTCTGCTTTTAAGCGCACCTATACAGAGTCTGAATTCGTTCGGAGAATGCTCTCTTAATTCGTCGAGATAATCTCCGACTCTAAAGAGCATCATTCCGCTGTTGATAAGATAATCCTTATCCTGCATATATTTAACCGCCGTATCATGGTCCGGCTTTTCAACAAAGGCCAGAACATTTTCGCCTTCGGCTTTTATGTATCCGTATCTTTCTTCAGGCCTAATCACGGGCATGCCGAAAGTAACGATATTGCCTTCTCTGCTTAATTCAACAGCTCTGGTAATATCATCCTTGTATTCGAGGCCTTCAATTACCTGATCGGCGGGAACTACCAGAACCGTCTCCGATTTTGCCAGTCTCAAGCAGGCAAGCGTTATGGCAGCTGTTGTCTTTCTGCCTTCGCCCTCAAAAATAAAGCGGTGAACCAGTCCCTGGAAAGCCGCTACCTGATTTATGGCAATATAACGATATTCCTCATTGGTAATGATAATAAATTCATCGCAATAAGGAATATTTCTGGCTATCGTTTCCTGGAAAAGTGAATGATCGCCCTGAATCTTTATAAATTGTTTCGGATAACTTTGACGGGAGAGGGGCCATAATCTGTCTCCTCTCCCGCCTGCCAGTATGATACACTTCATGGTAAAATATTATGCGTTTGCAAGAGCCTTTTCTCTTTTGGCAAGTTCTCTGTCATGCTCTGCCATTATCTTTACAAGTTCTTCGTAGGAAGTCTTCTGAGGATTCCATCCGAGAACGGTTTTAGCCTTTGTAGGATTGCCCCAGAGGTTATCTACATCCGTAGGTCTGAACCACTGAGGATTTACGCATACAAGCATCTTGCCTGTAGCTGCATCGTAGCCCTTTTCGTCTATGCCTTTGCCTTCCCAGCGGATTGTAATGCCGTTAGCCGCAAATGCCTTTTCTGTGAAATCTCTAACAGTGTGCTGTTCGCCTGTAGCAATTACGAAATCATCGGGTGTTTCCTGCTGCATGATAAGCCACATGCACTCTACGTAATCCTTAGCATAACCCCAGTCACGAAGAGAATCCATATTGCCGAGTTCAAGATGATCCTGAAGGCCTTCTGCAATACGTCCCGCTGCAAGAGTAATCTTTCTTGTAACGAATGTCTCGCCTCTTCTTTCTGACTCGTGGTTAAAGAGAATACCGTTTACACAGAACATTCCGTATGCTTCTCTGTATTCCTTCATCATCCAGAAACCGTACTGCTTAGCGATTGCATAAGGTGAGTAAGGATGGAAAGGTGTAGTCTCAGACTGAGGAACTTCCTCAACCTTTCCGTAAAGTTCGGATGTGGAAGCCTGATAAATCTTGGTTGTCTTTTCAAGACCAAGCATTCTGACTGCTTCAAGAATTCTTAAAACGCCGATTGCATCAACATCGCCTGAATATTCGGGAACATCGAATGATACCTGAACATGTGACTGTGCTGCAAGGTTATAAATTTCATCGGGTTTAACTACGCCGATGATTCTGATAAGAGAAGTACTGTCTGACAAATCTCCGTCATGAAGAGTAATCTTATCTAAGATATGAGTAATACGTCCTGTGTTTGCTATTGAAGCACGACGTGTGATTCCGTGAACTTCATATCCTTTCTCAAGCAGCAGTTCTGCAAGATATGATCCGTCCTGTCCTGTAATACCGGTAATTAAAGCTTTTTTCATCATGTATCTCCTTAGTGTATTTTTTCGGATTTATTTTATCCACTGAGCCCATTTGCTTCTGTATACTTCGGGCGTCATTCCCTCGCCTTCCACAAACATCCTGATGAACTCATTATAATCTTTTATACCGCATTCGTCAGCAATCTGCTTTTCAGACTCTATGGAAAATCTGAGTTTTTCCTTTGCAACGTTAAATCTTCTGAATTTCAGATATTCTTCAAGATTAATGCCGAATGCATCATTAAAGTCCGAATCCGCCTTTGCACGATCCGCTTCAAGCTTTTCACAAGCCTCGTCAATAACCGAATCCGATGCATAGTTTTCATTTATCCATGTTCTGATAAAATTAACATCCGTTCCGCTGTCACTTTCGGAATCAACGGTTGCATCGGATATTATCTCCGTGAGCATCTCCGTAAGAGTTTCGTTAGCATAAATCTCTGACATTAAATTTTTTTCGTTACACAATGCCATAAGATTTTCTATCATCTTCACATAACTGTCAATTTCGGAAGGAGTAATGACATTACTGCCTCCGTTTTCTTTTATGAAGAGGTCGAAGAATGCTTTCGCGCTCTTGCCGTAAAAATGCACCCATGATAATTCCCAGGGATTGGCTTCGCTGCTTTCGTGCTCATATTTTTCAAAGCAGTTAATGAAAACACAGTCTCCTTCTTTAAGCGAATATTCTTTGCCGGAAATTCTGACAAAACCTTCTCCGCTTCTTATAATCATAAAAAGAAATGACTCGATTCCTTCACGAATGCTCTTGTGAGGTCTCAGGCTTTTGAGAGTTCCAACCTCCTGAACATATAGAAGATTGGCAGCTGCGAATTCACCTGCAGTGTGAATGTATCTTGTGGATGAAGTTATTCCCTGATTGGAAAAAAGTTTAGCCGATGTATCACTCATTTATCTCTTTCCTCCAGTATTCCAGTGTTTCTTCTATAGTCTTTTCGAGCGGAATCTCTGTCTTCCAGCCCGTTGCCTTAAATATCTTCGAAGTGTCTGCTTCAATAAGCGGAACATCCACGGGACGAATCTTGGCCGGATCGACTTCAACTCTGATGCTCGCCGTGGATTTGGATAAAATCAAATCAAGAACATCCTGAATCGATATTGCATGACCGCTGCCGACATTGTATGTCTCGCCCTTTTCGCCCTTTTCGATAAGAAGAGCATAGGCTCTTACCACATCTCTGACATCAGAGAAATCTCTCATTGCCTTAAGATTGCCGACATACATAACCGGTTCTCTTATGCCTTTTTCAATCTCAACCACCTGTCTGCAAAAATCAGCCACTACGAATATAGGGAGCTGATTGGGTCCGATATGGTTGAAGGCTCTTACCATCATAAGATCCATATCGTAAGCATTGGCATATATTCTTCCGAACATATTCTGGCAGGCCTTGGTCGCTGCGTAGATATTACCGGGACGAATTGCGTTTTCTTCGTTAATCGGCGTCTCGCCCTGTCTGATGTGACCGTATTCCTCTCCGGAACCTATCAGAAGGACTCTGGGCTTATAGTAGAGCTCTCTTATGGCGTCCATTACATTGACGCTGCCTTTGATGTTTACGTCTATTGTAAGCTGAGGATTTCTCCATGCCACTCCTACGGAACTCTGAGCCGCAAGATGGAATATATAATCCGGTCTTATCTTAAAAAGAACATCAACTATTTCCTGTTTTTCAAGAATGTTCAGGTCGCAGACTGTTGCATTGGAATTATCAATGCATTCATGCGCAAGTTTGGTGGCATATACTTCCATGCCTTTGTCAATTGCAAGATGATTGATAAGATAGTTGCCGACAAAGCCCGCTGCACCTATGATTAAAGCTTTTTTCAAAAACTTTTCCTCTTTGCAATAATTCTTTTGTTAATCTCTCTGGAATATGTCTCTAGTATAAACCTTTTCTTTGACATCATCAAAGATTTTGTCGTATCTGTTAGCCACGATGACTTCGCTTCTTGACTTAAACTCATTCAAATCATTGACTATTCTGCTGCCAAAGAATGTGCTGCCGTTTTCAAGCATCGGCTCGTAAATAATAACCTCAACGCCTTTGGCTTTAAGTCTTTTCATGATTCCCTGAATCGAACTCTGGCGGAAATTGTCGGAATTGGATTTCATGGTGAGTCTGTAAACGCCGATAACACATGTTATATTCTCACCCGCAGGGTTGTCCATGCGATGGTATTTCTCATAAAATCCGGCTTTCTTTAAAATCTGCTCGGAAATAAAATCTTTTCTGGTGCTGTTACTCTTTACGATAGCCTCGATGAGGTTTTCAGGAACATCCTTGTAGTTGGCGAGAAGCTGCTTGGTGTCTTTAGGTAAGCAGTATCCGCCGTAACCGAAGGAAGGATTGTTATAAAAAGTCTGGATTCTCGGATCAAGGCAAACGCCTTTTATGACCGAACTAGAATCAAGCCCCTTAACTTCTGCGTAGGTATCAAGCTCGTTAAAGAAGCTGACTCTTAAAGCAAGATAAGTATTGGCAAAAAGCTTAACCGCCTCAGCCTCAGAAAATCCCATTATCATTACTTCCACATCCTGCTTGATTGCTCCGCCTTTTATGAGGGAAGCAAATTCATTGGCTGCTTTTACGAGTCTTTCGTCGTCGGGATCGGTGCCCACAATGATTCTGCTCGGATAAAGATTGTCGTATAAAGCTTTGGACTCTCTTAAAAACTCCGGTGAAAAGATAATATTCTTAGAATTCTTTTCTCTGCGGATTCTCTTGGTATATCCGACGGGAATAGTAGATTTGATGACCATGATTGCATCGGGATTGATTGACATTACGGCATCAATTACGCTTTCAACCGCAGATGTATCAAATCTGTCCAATTCCGAATCATAGTTGGTAGGTGCGGCTATAACTACATAATCAGCATCCTTGTAGGCCTCAGCCATGTCTGTTGTGGCATATAAATCCAGTTCCTTGTTTGCAAGGAAATCTTCAATCTCCGCATCCTGAATGGGAGAAATCTTTTTATTGATTTTATCAACTTTTTCCTGAACTATATCTACAGCAACAACCTTGTTGTGCTGAGCAAGAAGTGTTGCTATCGACATTCCTACATAGCCTGTACCGGCTACAGCTATTTTCATTTATATTTCCTCCGAAGGTATAATCTTTCTTGCAAAATACTTACTCTGTTTCCCTGATTTTGACAGTGTAGTTCCATCCGTCATCGCCTTTGGTAAATTCAACAGCTGGAACATCATTTGTATATGAATACCACGCTACCCCTTCTTCAACCACATCAAACACAACGGTCATATCTCCGTTTTGTTTAGACAAATCAAAATCAAAGGAGTAATCGCCGGTTATAAGCTTTCCCGTATTGGTTCTGGGAAGATCAAAAATACTGTATCCGTTCTCCAATTCAAGATGGTAGGAAAGCAAATATTTTTCATTGACATAAACTATTGAGGTATCCGTAATTGACAGCGTAACATGAGCAATATCATCCTCGTCTATTTCAACTTCATCCACTGACAATTGAATATTGTCCCATGTTAATTCATCAAACTGATTGTAATCCAATAATTTGTATAATGAATTCAGTTTTATTACCTGAATTCTATAGTACTGATACTTAATAAATTCATTTGGCAGACCTGTGATTTTCGAAATATTGCCTGCGTTTACATTGCATGAATTATTGATCTTCGAATAGAGAACCAGTCCATTATCCGCAAAATCATTTCCCTTATCATCGGTTATATATATTACATTCGCATAAGTATCCTGGTTGTCAAAATAAAAAGTATTATGATATTCCGGCGACATGGGATAAACCTTAACATTTGCAGCAAGCAGAGGATAATAAAAATACTTTAAAAGAGGTTTTTCTACCAGAACAACCGTGTTTTCATCCGAATAGTCTTCAACACTCTCCAATACACTTTCATATACATCTCTTTCCAGTCTTGTCTCAGTCTTTGAGGACAATAAAGAGGTGGTATACGGCATAAACAAAATGATAATTCCTATAACAGGTATAAAATAATAATCCCTTTCTCTGTTCGTTTTTAACATCATTCCCGCCGCTAAAATAATAAACGGAATAAATGAAGAGAGATATCTTGCATCGTAGTAGTAATCTCCAATCATAATCTTCATTACAGAAGAATAAAGAATGAATGCGTATGCAAATCCTATTAAAACAGCCGCTTCCTTAATTCCAAATTCATATCTTGCAGTAAGCATTTTAAACAAAATAACAGGAATAAGAATCACGCCGGAACATACAATAAAAGAAATAAATGTTATCTTCTGGAAATCACCTATTGTGTAGCATTTTAAAATAATGATAATCACAGTCATTATCACGGGTACAACAGAAATAGCTGCCATTATAATCTTAAAAACGCTCTTTCCTTTAGTTCTCCTGAATTCCGTGAATTTATCAGATTGAAACGGTTTTTTCAATATTATCAATAACATTGCGACAATCAAAGCTACGGCCGTAATCACAAATACAAACAGATAATATTTTGTTCCTAAAAACGGGATTCCTTTTCTGTAATCCAGAGAAGTTCTTTCATTTGCCACAATGCTCAAGAAAACAAAACTTAAATTATATCCGAGAACAGCAATTCCGCTCGAAATAAGATGTCTGAATTTGCCCGAATGAATAAAAAGCATCCAGTACAATATCAGGAAAAGCGGAATCATGGTATATATGCTTGAATGGATAAAAGCGAAAGTAGTTACTCCAAGCGCAGAAAGAATTTGCAGTTTGGTATTTTTGCAAAGAAGAAAATACATAAAGAAAATCATACAGAACCCGATGATCGGCTCAACCAGGGTAGTATGATTGCAATAAACTATAATCGGTGAAACTCCGAGCAAAAGAACAAGGACGGATCTTAACTTCCAGTCACATTTAATTGCTTTTAATATCTCGTCTACAAAAACAAACAGGCAAAATGCAAATACAGCCTGAATAAATGCCATTCTTCCTATACCGAAAAGACTTGCAGACAGCGCGAGAATAGACGGGTAAACAGGATTACATCCAAATTCGCCCATCATCTTATATGCTTCGCCTTCTTCGGTGTCAACACTCGTAAGCCAGTAATCAGCAATAAAATTCTCATCATCCATATTGCTTATCGCGTCAAAGAAATAATACTCATAATCACTGTCTGTCGGAATGTTTTCATATTCTTCAATTTCAAATATACGGGAATTGTTTCCTTTAAGAATTGATACAGCCTGTATCTGGGCATTTCCGTCGTTATAACCGATACCTATGGTTGAATAGGCTCCGAGTGATAAGAATACGGCCAGAAAGATAGCCAATCTGTTTAAGAACACACGATAATCAATCCTTACCGTTTCAATTTTAAAGAATCCCAGGCCTTTAGTCTCACTTTTAAAATATACAACCGCAAAGGCAATTGAAACCAAAAATGTTACTGCCAAAAGGCAGAATTCCACGGAAAAAACATTACACATCCACATTATTCCGGATGTGACCGAATATAAACACAAAAAGACCGATATTGCTTCGGCCAAAGGAACTATTATTTTTTTCTTATCTGAAAAACTGCTGAATGTAAAGAACAGCATTAATACATTCAGCAACAGTAGTAAATATACAAGCATTTTTCTCTTCCCTAAAAATACCTATTAATTTTACACTAAAAACAAGGTTTTTTCAACTCTGTGCAAAGAACCCGACAGCAACGCTGTGCTGTCGGGTTCCAAATCATTTAATCTTATTAAAATATTAATAGTTTTCAGCCTTTAACTGGAAATAGTCTCTGGGATGATTGCATACCGGACAAACCTCCGGAGCCTCTTTGCCAATAACGATATGTCCGCAGTTGGAGCACTGCCATACACAGTCTCCGTCACGTGAGAAAACAAGCTTGTCTTCTATGTTTTTAAGGAGCTTTCTGTATCTTTCCTCATGCTCTTTTTCAATGGCAGCCACTCCTTCAAAAAGCTCTGCTATTTCGTCAAAGCCCTCTTCTTTGGCTTTAGCCGCAAATGAAGGATACATTTCCTTCCACTCATATGCTTCGCCGTCTGCTGCAGCCTCAAGACAATCTACGGTAGTTCCGATACCTGTAAGGATCTTATACCATATTTCAGCATGTTCCTTTTCGTTAGCAGCCGTCTCGGCAAATATATTGGAAATCTGTACGAATCCCTCTTTCTTTGCTTTGGAAGCAAAGAATGTATACTTATTGCGCGCTTCCGACTCTCCGGCAAACGCTGCAAGAAGGTTTTTCTCTGTTTCTGTACCCTTTAAATCTTCTCCTCTGAATCTCCATTTGTTTTCTGCCATAATAATGCCCTCCTCTTATTTATATTCGTTTACTGCTTTTATAACTTCATCCACATCCGCTTCGTTCATACCGCTGTATATAGGCAGACTCACCTCATGAGTGGCTATATAATATGCATTTGAATAAAGTTTCTTTCCTTCCTCTCCTTTTCCTGCATCGGTTCCTTCATAGCATTCTGCAAGGAACGGAGGAATAGGATAATGAACTTGAGTTTTTACTCCTTTGCTTAACAGGAAATCCTGAAATGCTTTCTGATCATCCACTATTACAGGGAATAAATGATATACATGAGTTGCATTGGGATTAGTGTAAGGCAGCTTAACTTTAGGATTGTTAATGCCTTTCAAATACTTTTCAGCCAATTTCATCCTTATTTCATTGCATTCATCCAAATGTGAAAGGCCAACCGAAAGCACTGCGGCCTGAACTTCATCAAGTCTGCTGTTTCTTCCGATAGATTCATTATGATATTTAATACGGCTGCCGTAGTTTCTTAACATGCGTACTTTGTCCGCAAGTTCATCGTCATTGGTACAAACGCATCCAGCATCTCCAAGCGCACCAAGAGGTTTGGTGGGATAAAAAGAGAAACATGAAAGAGTTCCTTCAGTACCGGTTAAAACGCCATTCCATTTACTTCCGTGACACTGGGCACAGTCCTCTATAACAGGCAGATTGTGTCTTTTTGCAATATCCATTATTGCTGTCATATCACAAGCCTGTCCGTAAAGATGTACGGGAAGAATTGCCTTTGTTTTATCAGTTATAGCTTCTTCTATCTTGGCAGGATCAATTAAAAGCGTATCGTCTGTTGCATCAACATAAACAGGCGTAGCACCGTTTTCGGTGATGCCCAATACCGATGCAATATAAGTTCCCGCGGGAACAATTACTTCATCTCCGGGTCCGATATTGAGCGCTCTGATTGCAAGTATTAAAGCGTCTGTACCGCTGTTAAGTCCTATACAATGCTTAACTCCCAGATAAGCAGCAAAATCCTTTTCAAACTTTTCAAGTTCAGGTCCCAAAATATACCAACCCGAACGAAGAGCTCTTAAAGCCGCTTCTTCATATTCTTCTTTAAAAAGATTGTAATTTTGTAATAAACTGGTGTACTCTATCATATCTCTTTCCTTTTATTTATCCTCGATATTTAATATCTCTTCAAGGTTATTTATTATTATATCCGGTTTATACTCAGACAGGCATTTTTCATTCATAAAACCATGAGTAATGGCAATTGTTTTTAAACCATATTCTTTCCCTATCATAATATCTTTGCCCATATCCGAAACAAAAAGCACAGAATCGTTATCATTAGTCTGATCCAAAATACCGCTGTCTTTAAGCAATGCCTCTTTTGTTTTTGACCCTTCTGTAGTCAGAATCATATCAAAAAAGATATCTATTCCCAGACGTTCGAGTTCCCGATACAATCCATCTTTCGATTGTCTGGCTGTTAAAAGTATTATCTCGATTCCTCTGTTTTTTAATGCTTTAAGAGTATCAATCGTATCATAGTAAAGAATATCTGTTTTCAGATACTCTTCGGCTTCAATCCTTTTAAGCCATTTTTCATTGAAATCATCAAAATCATAGTTCGGAAAATAATGTTCCAAAAGCATCTTGTGATTAACTTTATTTCGTTTTAATTCCCAGTAATCTTCTTTAGAAAAATCCGATTCCGGTACAAGTTCCTGAAACAACCTGTACATTCTCTCGGACGAATCTATCAGAGTACCGTCTAAATCAAAAATAATCTTCATGATAATTGTTTTAAATATTCCATCTCTCTTTTAAGTCCGGTTTCCAAAGGAGTCAGACTGTCCAAAAGAGTATTTAATAATTTGCTGTTATCAAATATATAATTTCGATTGGCAACATTTGAAGAAATGTGTTCAATCTTAATATCATTTCCGGATAATTCTATTATTTTTTTAGCCAAATCATTTATGCTTATTGCTTCATTACCCACAATGTTAATGATATCCGATGAGGGAAGCTTAAGTGAGTTTACAACAGCTTTTGCAACATCTTCGATGTAAATAAATGACCTTAAAGCCTCTCCGTCACCATATATACTGATCCCCTCTTTTTGGAGAGCAGATTTAATCATTACAGGCATGACTTTTCTGTATTTTTCCTCGCCTTCGCCGTAAACATGTCCAAGTCTTAATACACAAAAAAGAATATCGTTCTCCTTTGCAAAGGTCTTAACCATCTCTTCGCAATACAGTTTCGACCAGCCATACATGGTTTGTGGACCTACAGGAGTGTTTTCACTGATGATATCATCTGTTGATTCGTAAACATCAAGAGTACTTAAATACACAATTCTTTTTAAACTCTTTGTTTTTGCCAGTGCCTCCAGCAATCTTCCTGTATTTTCTATATTGCTTGAAGACTTATTTATATCATTGGCTTCAGATCCCGATTTGGGCGTGAATGCCCCGATATGCACGAGAGTTTCAACATCTTCACATCCCGAATTCACCAGATAATCACTATCAAAAACGTAATTATTTGAATATATATTCTTTATGCCGTTTATCGGAGAAGAAGAAAAAGTAATTATATCCTCGTCATTGTAACGCGCTCTTAACTGTTCAATTACTCTTTTTCCTACAAAACCGGATGTTCCGGTAATCAAAATGCTCATAGGCAAATAATCTCTTTATCTATTTCTTCTTTTGTTGCAATCATAGGTTCGGTATCCATACCTCTGAGCCAGAGAAGTCCGTCAGGCAACGGATTAATGTTCTTTTCAAGCTTGGGCATTTCTCCATACAAAGCCAGGTCTTTAAATATTTCAGGCATATTCAAACCGGCTTTTGTGAAGAAAAGAATAGTGGTAAAGAATCTTGAAATATTAATCTCGGTTGGATTGGGAATGCCGTTATTGTCATAAGTCATATCCACACCAAATATTCCGTGAGGCTTATCATCTACAGCATAAACGGTTTTCATGGCAATGTCGGTTACAAAGTCATCGCTGCACGTCGTACCAACCTTGGTTACGCCTGTAACGCCCGATGCGGAACGATTACCGTGAATCCATCCTGTTCTTTTTCTGGTCTGAGCAACAACAAGTTTTCCTTCGTACCAGATGGAAAGCCATGTAATTGTCTGGGAGCCTAACATCTGCGCCGCAATAAACTTGCCCCATCCGTCGAAACGATTAATCCAGGATTTGGCCATATCATAATCATTAGTCGGAATGGAACCTGCTCCTCCACCGGCCATTTCCTCTGCTCTAAGCCAGATTTTTCCGTCGCTGTCGCCTAATTCTTTGAATGCACGTTTAAGATCATCTTCGGAATTAATAAACATATTTTCAGGAACGGTAATTCCTGCTTTTTTAAATGCTTCCCATGATTTCCACTTGCTGACACAGGTATCTATTACTTCATGTCTGGGCATAAACACCTTTGTTCCCGTTTCCATCACATCATCCCTGATTTTTGAAACATGCCAGACTTCAAGATCGTTTTGCAAATGAATCAGCGAAGGTTTTTCTTCTTTTAAAATTTTCATCAGAGAATCTTTGTATTTTGCATCATTTGCATAAGGAACGAGGTATTTTCTTTGCGCATGCGACATAGCCAAATCACTGGCTACAGAACCCATGCCTATTACTTCTTCCTTTTTGGAGCTTAACAAAAGTGATTTTATTACGCCTTCAGAAGGTGCACCGCCTGCACCACCTATTAATATTTTGTTCATAATGTCCCTTTCCTATTGGTCTTTTCTTTTAAGTAAACCTTTGGCTTTTAAATATACATTCTTCAACTCTTTATTGTACATTACGCAATACAATACCAAAAGAGCAAACATGGATATTACATTTACAAGTATATTTGTTCCGGACATTACACGCCATAAAGCAAAATATCCGCAGCAGAGTAAGCATGCAATGATAAATCGTACAGAAACCGTCATCAGTTTCATCTTGATTAGAACTACCGTACAAATAATATCTGTAATAATATATCCTGCAAGAGTAGCTATAGCCGCTCCCTCTATTCCGATTTTAGGAATTAAAACAAAATTCATAATCAGGTTGAAAACAGCACCCGATGACAAAATAAACAGATTAGGCCATGTCTTTTTAATGACAAGGAATTGATTTGCCTCAACCTGAAAAAGCATTTGAAGGAGAGGTGCCAAAAACAAATACGGTGAAATGATGAATCCCGCAAGATATGCTGTATCCTTGAATAATATGTAAAACAAAGGATATGCTATCACGCAGATAAATGAAAATCCGGCAAATGAAATAACTCCGAGATATTCAAATATTTTTGAATTCGTATCAACCTGATCTTTTTCCTTCATGACGGAAAAAGCAAAAAACTGCCAGCCGCCGGCAAAAGCCGTATAAATCAGCTGACTTGCCATTCCGAGCTTTGAACCTACCGCATATATACCATCATCTCCCAACGACAGAAGGTTTGTAATCATTAATCTGTCACAGGAATTGAAAATCCAGTAAACCAGAAAATTGGGTATCAACGGTACCGCTATTAACAATAGCGGCTTTAAGTATTCTTTGCGAAATGACTTAATCGAAAACCATTTGCGGTTTAAGACTGCAAACACACATTCCAGCGAAAAATTAGATAAAGCAAACGCCAAAGGCAGAGCTATAATATAATGGCCTTTCAAAATAAGCGGGATGGCTATCGAGTACGAAATAATCGGTCCGACAGTATTCAGAATGAGAAAAACTCCTCGTTTGTTCTGCATTCTGGTGGGTGCCGAAATTATTCCGTTAGTGGCACCTACCAATGTGGCAAAAGCGGAAATAAAAATTACATAGTTAAGATTTATGTCCTTTAAAAAAACTGTTGCCAGGAACTTCCTTGCCAATATCATCACTGTAAAAACAATGATTGACATTACAAAGGTAAAATATACCGTAGTGGAACAAATCTCTTTTTTATATCCCTCGTCTTCTTTATCAAAAAACATTCGGTACATAGCATCGTACATACCCATTATTGCTATTGCACTCGCAAAGGAAATAATGGTGTTGGACATATCGCTTATGCCATAATAGTCTTCACTCGGAAGCATCTTTACGACAATAGGTACCATAATAAGCGGAATTATCTTGCTGATAACTCCGCCAAATCCGTATACTATAAAATTCTCTATAAATAATTTAAATTTATTCACTATTCCGCTTCATCACCGATTTGTTTTACATATTCCAAAAACTCATCGTAATTCCTTATATAATCACTTTCATCATATAATTCCGATGCCAAAACCATCAATACGGCGTCCGGAGAAAAATCAAACATTTCTCTCCACATTGCATTGGAAACATATAATCCTTCGTAAGGTTTTTCCAAAGGAATTACTTTCTTTTCCTTGCCGTTATCCAGTTTGATTTTGCAGCTTCCGTGAATGCAGATAAGGATCTGTTGTAAGGATTTGTGAGCATGATATCCCCTCACAACACCTTCACCGGTATCATACATGTAATACACTCTTTTTATTTTAAAAGGAATATCCTTAAACTCCTCTAACGCAACCAGCTGACCTCTGTCATCGCCATGAGGCTGAAACACATATTTTACTACCTGCATATCGTCACCTAAATACTTCCTTCTCTTTGTTTTTACATCGTTTCTATGATTGTTTGCTGTTATCTATCCACTTTCCGGAGTTATCTCTTATGAGTTTCAGATAATCTTCCGCTTCCGAAAGTTCATTAAACCACCCTTTTAAAAATTGACGTGTCTTTACGCTGAACACCGGGAATATTACCTTATAGTACAGCGCCTTAAACTTCATTTTAATTGAATTAAGCTTATTCAAAATTTTATTCTTCTTAAAAGGATATAATCTTTCAACCTCTTGGGCAAAAGCAATTCTCTGCGGAGTATTATTCTCCTTTCTGGTAGAAATGCCGTTCCCTACTCTGTACATAACATAAGGGGTTTTATCTGCACATACTTTAAGCTCGCATTCATTTACCAAAAATCTCAGAAAGACAACATCGTCTATATACTTATAATCTTTCATGGCATCATACATTGCTTCCGAATTGTATTTGCCGTTCCAGAGAGTACCTGTCGACATCGCTGCGCTGCTGTCTTTTAAAGATTTTGCATAAGCTTTGTTCGGTTTGGACGAAAATAATAATTCTATTACGCTCGAATCAGGTTTAGTTTGAAAAACCTCCTCAGAAAATCTGATAACCGGAGTAACAAATATCCTGTCATGAATATCTATATCATAAATTGAATTTTTATAAATTAAATCGTCACCTGCAATAATCTTGAATTTTTCGGTTGTAATCAGTTTAAATGTGTTAATAACATTTTTTACTGTTCCCAAATTTTCTTCATTTTTATTTATGAAATAATCCGAGAAAATTCCGCTGTTATCTTCTACCCATTTTGTAACAAGCAATACCGTATCATCTTTCGATGCATCATCACACACGATAAGATGATTCTTATATTCTTTACCATGAGTTTCTATTTGATATTTTATAGATTCAAGCAATTCAATTACATATTTTTCCTGATTAAATGTAACTATTGCAAATGTAAACTCTTTATCCAACATATTCTCTGATTATATTTTACTATTTTTGTTCCAAATGAGATACCCAGTCATAATAAGCTTTCAGGCCGGCATAAATATCAACGTTTTGTTTATATCCGATTCCGCTGATTTTAGTAATGTCTGCTTTCCAGTTTAAAGGATCGCCTTCTCTCACAATTCCGTTAAATATGATTTTTTCTTTCTCAACTCCGGCAATCTGAGCAAACAACTCGGTAGCATTTCTGATGGTAACCTCTTCACCGTTAGCTACATTGAAAACGCATTCTTTCGAATCTGTAACGGAAAGAAGATAAATAGCCTGCACTACATCATCTACATGAATATAATCCCTGCTTTCATTTCCCGTTCCGAACATTTCCAGTTTGCCGTTTTGAGCCTTTTGATACATATCCCAGAAAATCTGTTTTTTCAAGCCTTCGCCATATGCAGAAAAAATTCTGGCAATTTTGATATCCATTCCATAATTGGATATAAAAAATTTACATATTTTCTCACACATTTCCTTGTGAAGAGCATACGGAGACAACGGCTTTAATTCATCATTCTCTGAAATCGGAAGTCGCGAAGGATTGCCGTATACGCTTGCACTTGAAAGAAAAACGACACGAAGATCAGGCAATTTGCATTCATTTAGAGCAAACAGCAAATGATGTGTAATGGTAACATTACCATAAAAATCGCGTTCGGGGTTTTTAACTGATTCACTTACATTGGCACATCCTGCACAATGAATAACAATATCCGGACCATATTCTTTCAATTCCGACAAAACAGCAGAATAATTCATCATGTCGACGGATTTAATCTCAAACATTTCATTGTCTGATACCAAATCCCATCCCTTAACTTCGTATCCTTTATTCAAAAAACACTGTGCAATTTTCTTTCCGATAAACCCGGCTGCACCCGTAACTAATACTTTCATTAAATGCTACTCCAATTTATTAATCAGAATGATTCTTTTATCTTTCGATTGTTTTGATTATCTGTGCCGGATTTCCACCGACAATCGTCCATGCGGGAACATCTTTGACTACAACACTTCCGGCAGCAACCACAGCGCCTTCACCTATTGTAACACCCTTCAAAATTTTCGCGCCTGTTCCTATCCAGGCTTTCGAACAAATATGAATCGGTGCTGATTTCACAACGTCCCATCTTTTATCGAAAATCGGATCTTTCTTTTGAGAAATACAGTTGTACTCTCTAATAGTATCTTCTTTTCTTTCTTCCCATGATACAGAGTGTGAATTGTGATCGTAAATCAGACAGTCCCAGGCTATAATTACGTCATCTTCGATGACAATCTCGTCAACGGATATCAGTCTGCTGTTTCCGATATGCACTCGATCTCCAACAGTGATTTTTCCCGTCTCCTTCTCAAATACAAAACGTGAATCGATAACGCAATTATCTCCGATTGAAAGGTATTTTCTTTCGGTCGGATGTCTTAAATCGACTTTAAAATTTTCAAGATAAGCCGACTTGGGACTTAATTCCAAATAGTTTTTATATTTCTTTATTATTCTTTTTTTTCTGATTTTATGATATAACCCTAATATTTTATTCATTTGATTTTCTTTTAATATGTTTTATACAACACTCTAATCAAAACATTCTTACGCCAGATCAAACAATTCTTCAAGTCTTTTGGAATATTCCAAAGCTGTGTTTTTCATACGGTTTAAGCCTGCAGAGATACTCTCTTGCATATCTTTTGCCGCAACTTCCGTTATAAGCTCCGATAACTCATCCGAATCCGAAGGATTAAACAGATAGCACTTCTCGGATTTTTGTTCTCTGTGAACCGGAATATTCGAGAGCAACACGGTCTTGTCGAGTACTTTCGCATCTTCCATAACCGTTCCCCATCCTTCGAATAAAGAAGGCTGAATCAAAAACGAAGCTTCTTTCATGATGGCAACCTGATCGGCTCTCGGAATAAAGCCGAGGTTGACTATATAATTCATCAAATCCGGATCCGACATTTTTTCCTTAACCAGATCAATGTAATCAGGATTTCTGAAATCCAACAGTTCTCCGGTAAAAACAAATTTATAATCCGAGAAATTCTTTTCAGACAGTTTCTTAATTGCTTCCAGAACCACAATATGATTTTTATGTTTCCAAAACTGGTTGGGAATATAAATATATTTGTGTCCCGACAGATTATATTTTTCCAATACACTCTTGCAAAAATCATCGCTCAGATTGGTGATTTCTTTTTCGATATACGAAACGAACGGAACCACTGTTATTTTATTATTGCTGACAGGGAAGAATTTCTCATAATCATCCCTGCATGCCTGACTGCTCAGCACCAGTTTGCCTGAAGTCCTGGCCATTTTGGTATAGTTCTTATCTCGTTTATCTACCAGCTTTTTATCAAAATAATCCGGATAATATTTGTATTGAAAATCAGGTATCCAGTAAATGCTTCTTCCTCTCCAGAGCTTGTTAAAGAAAGAAGAATTCATACAATACATAAATTTATTTTTCGAAGATAACATTTCTTTGATAATGCCAAGTTCAAAGAGGTATTTGTTCTCAGGAAAAACTTTAAGTATTATTTCATCTTTGAATTCATCAAATATATTTGAATACTTTGGAGTAACACAAACTACGATATCGTAGTTGCTCTTTATTTTCTCACTCTGAAGCATGGAATATAAAATATTCTTTTTATAATATACTCCGCCAATCCAGGTTTTATCTCCCTGAACGCGTAATACTATTCTTTTTTTCAAAATGTTTTCCTCTTTAATTTTATTCTTTATAAATAAAATTCACTTGCCAGTTTTCTATCAATAACTCGCATTCTTCTTCCGGTACGCTGCTGCAAATAATATATCCGCTGGTATTATCAAATTCATCCTCTTCGAGTTTTAAGAATTTTTTATCAGGATTCATAATTTGCATGTCGGCAACATACCAGCATGTATTATTTACATCCTCTTCATCGATCAGGTAATATACTACTTCCTGGTTTTTTATATAATCCTGAATCTCAAGACATCTTTCGTTTCTGTAATTCGACTTAAATACTGTTTCGATTCCCCACCAGCTGATAAACAAAAACACGGCACTAACAAAGATACAAACCAAGTAGTTTTTTCCTTTGTTTTTTAATAAAACAAGTAAAAATAAAATGATAATTACTATTAAAGTTATTTTCACCGATTCCAAAATATAATTATTTCCAAATAAATTGTAGAATAATCCAAAAAACACACTGCAAACCGAATAAAGATTGAATTCGGTTATTTCATTATTCGCAAACTCAAATGTAACAAAACTACCTAAAAGAAGTAAAAGTATCCCCAAAATAACAAGGTGTTTTTTTTCGGAACCGTTTCCTTTGAAAACAAAGCCTAATCCTATTGCCAGAAAAGGAGGAATTAAAAATTCAAAGTATCTTCCATAGAGCACTATATCCATTCTTTGATTAGTAGATGTATAGTATGTAGCTATTCCAAACATTAATACAATGGATAAAAGCAGGAAGATAAATACATAATCCTGATTCGATGAATCCTTATCTTTATTTCCTATATGATTCTTTATTCTTTCTAATATGTAGACAAGAGACAGTGGAAGAATGCCCAATGTACTGACTATAAAATATAACGCTTTGCCTGATGCCGAAAGAAGCAAAGCTTTAATTCCTTCGATATTTAAAATATAAAATAAATAAGCCCAGACTCCACCATAATCGGTGTGTGATGCCTTGGTGTTAGACCCCACATTGTAAATATTTGCTAACAAACTCTTCTTAAAATACTTAATTGAAAAAAAACCGATTAAAAGAATTAATCCAATTGCAAGTATATCCAAAATTTTAATCTTCGTCTTTTTCAGTATTACCAGCGAAATTAAAGCCGCTGCCAAGACGCCTATCGATCTTTGATGAACCGCATATAAAAAAACCAAATCAATCAGCATCATCACCAGGAAAATCCTTTTATTGGTTTTAGAATATTTGAAAAAAAGCAAAATGCTGACCGCATAGCAAAGTGTAAGCAATGTTTCACTCCACGTAATATGAACATTTACTGCTATGCTTGGATATATACAGGAAGCAAATGTTGCCAAAAGAATTAGTTTTTCATCAATATCAAATAATTCTTTTTCGATTTGATAAACTACTTCAAATAAAACTATCCATAATATTATGTTCAACACAATAGCAACCTTATACATCAGAGCAGTACTGTGAAATATAAGCATAATAACTGCCAGTAAAAAACTGTATCCATATGAATAGTAATTCATTTGCGATCCAATTATACTCCAGTCTCTGCCGGTAAAAAAAGCGCCGTTAAGCCAATAACCGTATTCATCCATCAGAATAGTCGGAGCATTCTGTTCCCAGATACGATATAATCCCAAAAAAATCAAAACAAAAATAAAGCATATTCTTAACAGAACAGCAAAAACTTTTTGTTTATTTATTCTTTTCTTCTCATTGGGCATTTTATTTATACTTTCTGATATTTCTTAATTTTTGTCTTATATATCTCGCGTAACCCCGTTAATAACTTTCCGGAAAGACGTTTTGCTATAAATTCCTTTATTTTTGCAACAAACATATCTTTCTTATACGCAAAAGATTTCTTATAATCCGGTCCCAAAACATTATTGGAACTTCTGACGGCATATCTTTCACGCATTGTTTCGCAAAATACCGTAGAAGAAACTCCATCCATATCAAATCGCGCTATGTCGGCATCCACATAGTGGAATTTACGTCCGTCCTTATAGGATCTTAGAACCATGTTATAGTCCGCAGCGATTTTAAACTGTTCATCAAACTTATACCGGCGAACCATGGATGTTTTCATAAAACAGGACTGGTGTCCGAACGGCATCTTTTTTTCTATCAGGCTGATATCGCCCTTCCATCTGGAATCACCGTTTCCGTCACTCATTATTACGTTGCCGTAAACAACTTCGTTTTCATCGTTCAACGACTCTGATACTTTTGTCAAAACATCTTTTGAAACGAAGCGGTCTCCGGAGTTTAAAAAGAAAATCCATTCTCCGTCAGCCATATCTATCGCAGCATTCATGGCATTGTAAATGCCTTTATCGGCTGCCGATTCCGCTGTCACGTCAACTGCAGGATTTTCCTTTATAAAATCGTTGACTATACTCATGGTATTGTCGGTTGACGCTCCGTCTTTTATAACTATTTCATAATCGGTATATTCCTGTTCGGCTATTGACTGTAAGGTGTCTTTTATTTCTTTTTCGGAATTATAACAGATTGTTACTATTGATATTTTATGTTGCATATTCATCCTTTTAAATCTTTTAAATATTCAACATATTTGAATATTCCGTCTTTGATATCTATCATCTTATAGTCGCAGCATTCCATCAGTCTTTTGTTGGAAAGAACTGTCTTTTTTAAATCAACATCTCTTTCTTTCTCATACTTAATCTTCATATCGGGATAGTGGGTTTTAAGCATGTCGAGTATTTCATTCTGAGATGTTCCTACCCCTGTGCTGACATTGAAAGTATCATATTCTCCGCTATAGGAAGATAAGAAATACAAAAGCTTAACGACATCGTCAATATATATGTAATCTCTTATTACAGATCCGTCTCCGAATACGACAATATCCTTACCGCTAATCGCATTTTTAATTGCAGCATCAATGAATCCGACACCCTTGGTATAATCCTGTCCCGGTCCGTAGGGATTGGAAATTCTGGCAATTATAATCTTGTCGTTTATACGTTCATTAAAAGAATGTATTACATTTTCAATACAAATCTTTAATGCTCCGTAATGATTGATGGGATATGTCGTGCTGTTTTCTTCTATAGGCTGAATATCTTTTTTACCGTAAACGGTTCCGCCGCTTGAGAGGAAAACCATCTTTTTGTTCGTTTCAGATACAATCTTGCAAAGCTTGACAGTCTGAATAAAATCCAGATTGTAAGCCTGCATGTATTTTTCCCAGGAATTTCCGGGATTAATCGTACAGACACAGTGAAAGACGATATCTTTGTCTTCAACAGCTTTCATCAAAGTATCGTCATCAAAAAAATCGCCTTCTATGTAATTTATTCCGTTTTCCTTGTCTGATGGAATCGTCAGGTCAAAACTGTAAACCGAAACATCCTGTTTTAAAAGATATGACGCAAGTCTTTTACCGATAAAACCGTTTCCACCAAGTATTATTACTTTTTTCATACTTGTCCGTATCAACAATACTCTTCCAGTAATTCTTTATATCTCTCACCGATTTTTATAAAATCGAATTCTTCGGCCCTTTTTCTGGCCTCTGCCGAATATACGGCTCTTAATTCGTCATTCTTCAACAAAGATTCCAGTGCCGAATGCAATTCATTTTCATCTCTGTCTTCAACTATTAAACCGTTTATCTCATGTTTTATAACTTCACCTACTCCGCCGACGTTTGTTCCCACAGGAACCGCTCCGGAGGCCATGGCTTCTATCAGTGCAACGGGAGTACCGTCCTTATCTCCGTCCTTGGCCAATACCGCAGGCAGACAGAAAATATCGCAGGACGCATACATTTTGATTAATTCATCCTTGTTCTTCGATCCGACGAATTCAATATCCGAACCGATGCCATTTGCTAGTTCAACCAGATAATCTCTCTGGGGACCGTCGCCGACAATTATCAGCTTGGCCTGAATATCTTTCATGGCTTTGATAAGGTATTCCGTTCCCTTTTTCTCAACCAGTCTTCCGACGAAAAGGATTACTTTTTTGTCTCCCTGATTGAAGTAATTTTCTATCCTGTTTGCAGGTGAAAACTTGGCCAGATTGACACCCATCGGTACCACTTCTATTTTGTTTTCATCGAGCTGATAGTTTTCTATCAGTGAAGACTTCAGGTCGTCTGATACAACTACAATGTATGGTGATTTTTCAACGCATCTTTTCTTGAGCGTTTTTAAAATACCTTTGTTTAAAGAAGTAACATCTCCGCCCAATCCGACCTGAATGTATTTATCAGAAAAAAAAGCATGAATTATTCCTTGGGGTATTATCCAATTGGAAATAAATAAATCATACTTTTTACGAGTAAACAATAACTTGAAAAACAAGGACGCAAAAAGAAACGGAACAAGCAGAACTCGTATTTTCTTTTCTTTAATCCTTGGAACAATAGCTCCGGGATAGCATAAGGTTTCTAATTTATGAATCGGAAAATAGTGGTATCTGACAACATTTACTCCGTCAAGTACTTCACTCTTTTTCGAACCGGGAGCTGCCGGTACCAAAACGGTAACGTCATAATATTTATTCAGTTCTATCGCACAGTCCAGGATAAATCTCGGCTCTGTGTCGTTTTCCCATCTGGGAAAAGTCGAAGCTGTAATTAGCAGTTTTTTCATACTATTTTTCTGACGGCTCTGAATCTTTCTTCATATTTTTTTCTATCCAGGCCAGTCTGTAATCAATATCTCTGGTTCTTGCCTGAACTTCCTGGGAAATCTTACGGTTGGCGGAAATAACGTCTGCCATCATTCCGAGTACCCAGATCATTACGGCTATCATAATTAGCAAACTACAGAGGATCAGTGACTGAATATTACCCGTAGCTCTTCCCATAAAGATAAAGACTATGTATCTTACGCCAATGGCAAATCCTATTACAAACGGAACTACTCCGAGTGCTAGGAAAAATCTCATGGGCTTATACATAAGATATGCTCTGAAAATAGTGAGCATGGATTTCTTAATATATCCGAACATACTGTGGAAAAGTCTGGAAGGACGAAGTTCTCCGTTGGTTCTGATAGGAACTGACATAATGGCAATGTTCGTTCTTCCTGCCTGAACTATCTGCTCAAGAGTATATGTATATTCGTTTACGATATTTAACTGAAGCGCAGCTTCTCTGCTGTATGCTCTGAAACCTGAAGGAGCATCGGGAATATCGGTTTTGGAAGCTCTTCTTACAACCCAGCTTCCAAGATGCTGAAGTTTCTTTTTAAGCCATGAGAAATGCTCAGTCTGGTCTATAGGACGTGCACCGATTACAATATCGGCTTTCCCTTCAAGTATAGGTCTTACGATGGTTTCAATATCTTCACCGCAATACTGGTTGTCTGCATCGGTATTGACGATAATATCCGCACCGTTTCTTAAGCAGGCATCTATTCCGGCCATGAAACCTTTGGCAAGGCCTTTGTTCTTTTTAAAATTAACAACGTAATGAACACCCCAGTTCTTAGCGACTTCAACTGTGTTGTCCTTACTTCCGTCGTTAATTATGAGGTATTCAATCTCATCTATACCGTCTATATGTTTAGGAAGATCGTTTAAAGCAATCTCCAAAGTCTCCGCTTCGTTATAACACGGAATCTGAATTATTAACTTCATATTTTTATCCTCTTTTGTACATAGGCACTCTTTTTATATTAACATAATACAGCATCTGTTGCAACTTTCGGGACCCTTTTGGTTTACATAAGTATTGGCTCTACTTCGAATCCATATTGGTAAAAAGATAAAACTCATTTTTACTGTTTACCAGATAAAGGGACGGATTTTCGCTAAGGAAATCTGCATCATCCGTGATACCGTAAAACGGTGTATCCGGAATGTTTTGTTTATCACCGTAACTAAGACTTTTATGATCCTTCATAAGATACTGAATAAACGATGAATTATAGATATAATCAGGTTCATTTCCATAAAAGACAAGCGGAGCATCGGGATCAAGCTTTTCCTTTTCTTCCAAAACTTCCTTGATAACGTATTTATCCTTATCCGCTGGCAGAACGGTTCTCTCGATATATGTTAAGCCCATAACAAAAGCCAGAATCGTTGAAGCCAGTAAAATGCATGTTTTGATGCCGTCTTTTTTCAACCATATAAACAGAAGCAGGAACACGGTCATTACTTTCGCCGCCAATATGAAGTTCACCACTCCGTTCTTGGAAAAGAAATCCAGTGCAACGCAGTTATGAACCAATAAAAGTATTCCTTTAAAATACAGATTATATCTGTAGATTGCCGGAATATTGAAAATAACCATAAGAACAGAAAGGATAAAATATACCCATTTTTTCTCATTAATTTCATCAAGGTTGATTGCACCGGCGAATGCAGCCAAAGCAAGCATCGGTTCAAAATACCTGCCGTAAAACAGATAATCCGATCTTACAGCCAAAGCGAGATCTGTCGCAGAATGTGTATAAATTACGCTAATGAAAAAGATTGACAGGAAAGCAAACAGCACATAATTATATATTAAATCATTCTGTTCACAATCAACTTTCGCTCCGTTCTTTACCCAGCAGAAGAATCTGAAAAGTAAAAACAGAATTCCAAGGTAAAGCAGACCAAATGAACTTATACCTCCATATAGCAAATGTGCGGAAACAGTATATAACGACAATTTTATACCGTCCCAGCAAAGGATGATTACTCCTGCAAGACATGCGCCGACAAACAATCCCGTCAGTATCCATCTGTAAATTCTAAGGCCTTTACTTTCTTCGCCTTTTTTCTTCTTTAAAAATAAAGCTATAAGCACAATCGCTATGAGAACAATAAACGCTATCACACCTAAAATGAAAAAACCATAAATATAATTCTCACCAAAAAACTCACGAAGAACAGAAGAATAATCATTTATTTCAGAATTTACGCCATTACGCCACACACTGGCTTTTATATCTTTTTTGATAAAGATATGTCCAATAAACAACCCAGTCAAAAACAGTTCGCTGATTAAGAATTTTATGAATTTTTTAACATCAAATATCGAAATGAAGAATACAAATACGTGGAATACAAAAAATACACCAATCATTCTCTGATGCGTGATGTATAAAAGAAATGATAAAAATGAACCAAGCAGATAAAAGGGAATATTGCTTTTTTTATAAACCTTGATAAAAGAAAACAAAAGGGTCCAGCAGAGAAACGCCAGGAATACTTCGTCCCAGGCGGATGAACTTCTGGCTACATTGGATACGAAGCAGCCGCAAAACAAAGCAGCCGCAAGTCTGAAATAAGGCTTTGATTCGGGTTTGATTTCTTTGGCAATAAGCCATGAAAACAAAAAAATCAATGCCGAGAAAACCGAATTTGCCACAATGACACTTTTAAGAAACAGTTCCGGTGATTTAAATAAGAAAAATAAAGGGAAAAGCACCAGTGAATATCCGTAGGAATAATATGACCCGTGCGACATGACTTCGGACCAGTCGTATCCGTTCCAGTACGCCGCTATGGCAATCGGTCCCATTTCATCGGCAGACATAACGATCATATTCCTCTGAAATACCGTGCAGACGCAAAGAAGGAATGTAATTACACATCCCACAACAACCAGTATTTTTTCATTTTTTTGGAAAAAATCTTTTGTCATAATACTGCCAAATGTTTCCCTCTTTTTAAAGAAATTTACTGCAAAAGTCCGGGCTCGAATTTAGTTAAATAATCCCAGAGTTTACCGGTTACATTCTCATATTTCATTTCTTCCAGTCTTTCTTTTTGTCTTTCTTTTATGGTTGAAACGATGTCTTCATGTTTGAGAACATAGTCCATTAATCCCGCTATTTCCAGGGGATTCTTCTCTTTTATGAGGATTCCTCCGCCTCCCAGAGTATCCTTAACGGCGGTCGAATCATACGCTATTATCGGAATTTCGAAGGACATTGCTTCAAGCAGAGGAATGCAGAACCCCTCGTGTTCGCTGAGGCAGAGGAACAGGTGCGCGCTTTTGAATATTGCCAGGACCTGTTTAAACGGTATGTGGCTCGTAAGCCTTACGTCTTCGACTCCGATTTCTTCTATGTACTTTAAAAGCTTCTGATAGTATTTGTCGTTCTCATCGTAGCCTCCTAAAAGAATCAGGCGGCTGTCCGGATTGTAGTATTTTTTATAGTGGTAAAAAGAAAGAATTATATCTTCCTGTTTTTTGTTCGGGGCTATTCTTCCCACAAAAAGAATGTTGGTTTTGCCGTCACTTAATTCACTCGCAAAGGCCTCGTCAACAGGCTGTTTGTAATCATCAAACGGAATGATTATCGGAAGAACGTCTATCGGGCATTCATAACCGTATTTCACCAGATCGCTTTTGTTAAACTCGGAATCGGCCAGGCAGTAATCGGCCTTGTCTTTGCATCTTTTTAACTCTTCAAGTCCTTTTTTGCAGTTTTCATACACATGAAAACTGTAGTCTTCAAAGAATTCGGGAGGCGTGATGTTATGATAAACAAAAATCTTTCTTCCCTTTAATTCGCAAAGCGTATCCATATAATCCCATTCCGTTGAAACATGAATCATGAGGATGTCGTCATCCTTCGTTTCAACAGCATGGTCGATGCTTTTGATTTTGCCGGAATTAAATCTTTCGGCCGTAACACCATAAAAGATTCTTGCATCAATTTTCTTTTGTTCGGTTAAGAATTTATGAATTGCCAAAACATCATTTCCGACACCGTCGCCGGTTTTTAAGAAATGTGTATATTGGAAAATCCGGATATTACTCATTTTTTATCTTTCTCTTCTTTTAACTCTTTTTCCAAACGTTCTACTTTTTCGTTTAACGAATCGATTGTTTCGTTCTGTTTTACGATATAGGCGGCCATTTCATTAAAGCCTTTGGTTACCGACTTGTTAAAATCATTCTGGGAACTGAATCTGGGGATAATCGAAAAATAAGTTAATCTTTCCACCAATTTCTTAATCAGTTTGCCCCTTCCCTGAATGTGAACACTCATCGGGATTTTCCACAGCTGATTAATATTTTTGACCGTATCCATATATTCATCCATGGAAAACTCATGGTCTGAGTCAAACATACTGTCGGATATCTGAACATCTTTAAAAACAAACTTTTCTTCTGTAAGATTTTTATCTTTAATATCTTCGCGTACTTCGTTTAATATATTGTCAACTTCTATTTCCTTTGCCATGGAAACGCTCCCTTCTGTTTCTTGTGCAAGCAACGTTCTTTATAAAAGTTCGCTGCGTCCGAGTTCCTGAAGTTTATCTACTATTTTCTTTACGCTCTGTGCCTTTTCCTTTGGACAAACCATAATAGCGTCCTTTGTTTCAACGATTACAAGACCTTCAACATCTACTGCGGTTAAAGTCTTGCCTGACGAAAGAATGATGGAGTCTTTGCAGTCTACGGCAACCACATCACCTTCGAGGATATTGCCGTTTTCGTCCTTATCCCGTAAAACTTCCATCATGTCGAAACTTCCGACATCATTCCAGCCCATCTCGCCCGGAACCACCAGTACATCGCCTGTTGTGGCTGCTTTTTCCATTATCGCGTAGTCAACGGAAATCTTTCTGATGTTGGGGTAAACTTCATCGATTACAGCCTTTTCATCCGCTGTATTCATTGCATCGCCAATCTTTTCAAGATCTGCATAGATGTCGGGAATGTATTCCTTAAACTTGTCAAGGATAACGCTTGCTTTCCATGCAAACATACCACTGTTCCAAGCATATTCGCCTGATGCAAGATACTCTTTTGCAGTCGCCTCGTCGGGTTTTTCCTTAAACTCGATTACGGACTTTGCATCACCGGTTTCGTTCTTGTCATATCTGATATAACCAAATCCCGAAGAAGGGAATGTGGGAGTAATGCCGATGGTAACAAGTTTGCCTGTGTTTTCGGCGGTTCTTACTGCCTCGTTTAGAATTCTTACAAAGCCTGCTTCGTCTTTTATGTAGTGGTCTGCGGGAGTAATAATCATTACGCCGTCGCCGTATTTTCTGATGATTTCCATTGCAGCATATCCGATGCATGCTGCGGTATTTCTGGCCGAAGGCTCCGATAAAATATGGTCGCTCTTAAGTCTTTCCTTTGTTGCTTCGAGCATGGAAGGAACCTGTGTGACATTTGTTACGATGAATATATTGCTCTTGTCAGCCACGAAAGCAAGCCTGTCAATTGCCTCATTTACCATCAGTTCTTTTCCCGTAAGATTAAGAAGCTGCTTGGGTGTTTCTTTTCTTGAAAGAGGCCAGAATCTTGTTCCGCCGCCGCCTGCCATTATTACTCCGTAAATGTTCATTTTATAATCCTCCTATGTCAAATAACGGCCTCAATTTTCTACATTTCGGCATATTGACAATATGTTTACATCTTTTATAATTTAAATAGGTGCTACCGGAGACGGTTGCCCTGGAAGTTATTATTTAGCGATTAACAAGTAACCGCCAAAAATAACCGCCGAGCAGGGCGGTTATTTTTTTCTTTCCTTGCAAATCTTGTAAACAAGAGCTACAAGAGCTATGAGCATTATAATCAACTGAATCAAATCAGCCAAAGTAATGTACATAAGCAACACCCCCTTTCTCCTTATGGATTGGAGGGTGAGAACCCTCCGAAAGGAGGGCAACCGCCTACCGTTTTGGTAACACCTTAAATGAATGTTACCACATCATTCCTTATTTGTAAATATTGCACAACAAAAATAAATTATTATTGTGTTTATGCATAACGGTCTTCTGATTGAATATATTTATCAAAGATTCGAAATAAGAAAATCCGAAAACTCTTTGATAACAGCTTCTGTGGAATAATTACAATTCACATACTCCGCAGCTTTCAAACCTAGTTCAGCGTTTATATTCTCATCAAGAAGTTTTTCAAGGGCTTCTCTGAATTCTTCATAACTTCCAAACGCAAATCCGCCGCCGCTTTTTTCGATATGTCCTTTTAATACCTCGCTATTGGCATTTACCAATGCAGGTTTTCCGCAACCCATTCCTTCAAGAAGTGTAATTGAAAAGCTCTCGAATTCCGAAGGAAGGCATATAGCCATTGAACCTTTCATGGCCGAAAATTTGTCTTCTTCGGATACAAAACCGAGATATTTGATGTTCGCATCCTCAGGAATGCTCATGTTGCCCTTTCCGGTAAGAACAAGTTTTACCGTTTCTGCATAGTATTTATCGCTCGCATCTGTTGTATCATCAGCCTTGGTTTCGTTCTTGCCCTCTGCTATCTCCGCATTATATTTCTGCACATAATCTATGAGCATTTTAACGCCCTTGTTTTCTTCGATACGTCCGCAGTAAGCGATGTATCTGCCGTCAATTGCGTTCTTTTTTAAGAACTCTTCTGAGTTGTCTTCTTCGGGTATTTCTATGCCCATACCGTTTACGATTGAAGGCACGTTTTCGTTATGAAACTTTTTATTAATGAATTCTTTCTCTTCGTCCGTCAGATAAACAATGCCTTTAACATTATTGAAAAGCTCATCGAAAATATTCATGTAAATGGGCTCTTCATCGTGCGCCGTCGGTACAAAAAACGCTTTGTCATATACTTCCTTTGCACCGAAATACGCGGGATAGTAAAGAAACGTTACAAAGACAAACGCATCATATTCATCCTTGTGTTCTTTTATGAATTCAACCAGTCCGGGAACATACGGTCCTCTGGCTATAAGTCTCTTTTCCTCGAGGTTTTTGGTGTGAATGCCTAAGTTATGCATCAAAATCTGCGCGGATCTCTGCACCAGTCTGTTTCGCTTGTGTTTAACCGAAAACCTTCTGACGGTTACGCCGTTTATTTCTTCGACATCCTTTTCGAAATAATCCGCCCAGGTCTTAAAATCCAGCGCCTTGCTGGTTAAAACTTCCACTTCAAATCCTTCACGCAAAGCAAGTGCTTCTGCGGTCTTTCTCGTGTATGTTTCCGAACCGCCAAGCACTTCTACTCCGTATCTTTGATTGATGAAAGCTATCTTTTTACTCATGTATGTTTATACACCTTTAAGGCACTTTTTAAGTTCTGTGACGGTATCGTCCCAGGTCTTCGGAACATAGCCCTTTACGCGCTCGCGGAAGGAATCGTATTTACTTTCATTTTCCAGAAGGTCGATAACTATATCGGCCAGTTCCCTGCTGTTATCCTGCTCGAAGAATAATGCTCTGTCGCCTGCAATCTCATGGTTGATATTGGTGTCTGCCGCAATGACCGGAACCTCTCTTACAAAGGATTCGATTATCGGCAGGCCGTAGCCTTCGATGTAGCTCGGAAATACCATTGCATAAGCATTTTTGTAGAGATAATCGATATCGTCATCCGAAGCATTATCCACATGCCATATACCGTTCTGGTAGTCGGGATCCGTGGTGAGCTCCGCAAAGAATTTATCCATTCCCTGCCCGGAAAATCCGGCGAAAACAAAGTGGATTTTCCACCTTAAGAACCTCTGATAAGTCTCAATCAGAAGCTTGTGATTTTTTCTCGGTTCTATGGTACCCACCATAAGCAGATATTTGCCCTTTGACACTATGTCTTTTACGCTGCTTTGAACATTCTCCTCGGAGTTTTCTTTTTTCTTAAAATCACCGCCCAAAGGAATAATGTCAATCTCGGGACTCTCTATGTTCATGTTTATACATCGTAAAATAATCGCATCCTTCACATCTTTGCTGGTTACAATTATTTTGTCTGCATAAATTAACGTTGCGCCGAAATAATCCACGAAATTCATCACATCGCTTTTATCACAGAACTGCGGGTAATCGATGTTTATAATGTCGTAAATAAGCGTAACGATTTTTACATTTTTCTTTTTTAAGAGCGGATATAAAAAACTTCTTCTGGTACGTGTTTTCCACGATGTATCACAGTCGAAGAAAATACTGTCTTTGTCCAACCCATCAAAAGGAATGAACACATTGCTTCTGATAGAGTGTCTTTTATCGGTTTTTGTATTGCAAAAATCGATAAACTCCTGAGTTTTAAGAACTCTGAACGCATCCATTCTCTGATTGTATTCTAAAAAATTCAGATCGAATTCATCATCTGTCCCAAGTCTTTTTACGATTTCCATGAGCACTCGCGGAATACCCGTAAAACTGGTGCCGATCATCACCATTGAGACATCCAGATACACTTTTATCATCTGAAAGTCCCCCTTATTTTATTTTGTATTCCGTCAGGCATTTTCTTGGCGATTTTTCTTAATCTCGGCGAAGAAGTTATCGCGGCTCCGAGACCGACGGTTCTTCCTTTTAATCCCGGCTGGGGGTTATATATACAGTCGGTAAGTTTAATGCCTCTTATCGAATATGATGCCTTGTTTACGAGATATGAAAGTGTTTCAATCCTGGTCATTGAAGAGCATTTTTTCTTTTCTTCATCAGAGGGAAGTCTCTGAAAGAATTTTAAAAATGCACATGACAAAAAAGCATCCGCATCCAGGTCTTTAAATTCTTCGTAACTGATTTTTCTGGGAGGGGTTCCTATCGAAAAAACAAACCCTTTTTCGTCGCAGTTGAGTTTCTGCCCGTTTTCTTCAAGCTTCTTTTCAACATGCTCAAAAAGATCTGCATATACTTTCAGATTCAGTATATCTTCCTGCATCTATTTCTCCTTTATGCCGTTAAAAACATCGAGATATTTTAAGGTCACATTTTTTAAATCATACTCAGGGAAATCATACTTTGTTTTCTCCGCTTTTAAAGCTTCCCTGATTTTTTCAAGCCATTCCTGTTCGTTTAAAGGATCTTCCACGTAGATTGCCTTTCCCTGTGTGACTTCGCCCAGGCTGGCGCACTTTGTGCTGACAACTTTCGCACCGCTCATCATTGCTTCCACAGGAGGCATTCCGTATCCTTCGAATGTGCTCGGGAAGAGGAACAGGCTGCAGTTTTCGTACAAAACATCTCTCTCTTCGTCCGATACAAAACCTGTGTCGATTACAAGATCTTCAACTCCTGCTTCTTTTACGCACAGGTTAAAAGAATCCTTGTTTCCGCCGACACCGCTTACCACAAGTTTCGTGTCGTCTGATTCTTTTAAGAGCTTCATGGTCTTTATAAGAGTTTCGAGATTTTTATGAGGAAGCATTGAGCTTAATGTATAAAAATATTTGTCTTTTTCGATACCGTATTTTGCAAAAACATCCTCGGGCAGCGGTTTTGTGTCATCACATGAATTTGTTATGGTGATAGGGCTGTAAATAACCGATATTTTCCCCTCTGCCGTCGGAAAATGCTCTATTATGTCGTCTTTGCTGTAATTCGAGCTGGTAATGAGTTTTGTGCTTGTGGCGCACGCTTTCTTCCATGACCTCTTAAAAAACATTATCCTGGTCTTCGAGAAATACTGCGGAAAATGCAGCGCCTGCAGATCATAAATCGTCGTAACGTAAGGAATGCCGCCTTTTTCTTCGCTTAAGCTGTTGGGCTTTGAGTACACGGGAATAAACATAAGATCCACGCCCAAGCTTCTTGCAAGCTTATCAAGCTTCGCGTTTTCCCACGCGATTCTTTTTATCCTTTTAAGGCTCTCCGTGTCGCAGATCTGAATCTTCATATTGGGGTATTTTTCATACTCTTTAAAGGTCTCGACCGTGTCTTTGCCGACGAAAAGCATATATTCATTTTTATCATCATACATTCCGAATCCGTTAATCAGATTTCTGGTCGCGGACTCGGTTCCTCCGCAGATTTTGGGACGCACCCAGAGGAGGTCGATGCCGATTAACATACTTTTTACCTGTTAGCTTAAAATAAACTTTGCAATTTCAATGCCCACGCACTCGAACCAAGACCATATTCCGTAGCCGTTGTCTCTGTAGGCTTTGTAACGGTCCTTACAGCGCTTTTTACACTGCTTGAAACTCTTCTGATTGCTGGCACCGCCTGTCATGAAATTCGCCAGCGTTACATTCTTTATCGTAATGCGCGCATTCTTCTTTCTTGCTCTTAAAAAGAACTCAAAATCATCATGAATTCCAACGCACTTATATGTTCCGATTTCGTCGTAATAGGCCTTTCTTACAACCATTGTCGGATGGTTCCAGTGACGCGATGTCGGAAGTTTGTCGTATCTGCTTCTCTTAACGATTATCTGGCCGTTATCCTTGATCAGATTGATGTCGGCATAAAAGATATCGTAAGGCTTTTCATCATACGCTTTAACGGCCGTTTCCACCATTTGGGGCTCATAAAAGTCACCCGAGTTAATTAATCCGACGAGCTCTCCCGTGGCCTTCGCAATACCTTTGTTCATGGCATCGTATATGCCTTTGTCAGGCTCGGAAAAAATCTTGTAGTCGATACCTTTTTCGGCGAATGCATCCTTGTAAGACTCCGCGATCACAACTGTCTTATCCTTGCTTGCGCCATCTATAATCAGATACTCTATATCCGTAAAAGTCTGATTTAAAACCGATTCAATTGTCTTTTTTATGACTGCCTCACTGTTGAAGCATATCGTAATTATGCTGACTCTTGACATTATTTTCCGATATTCTATAATAAAAATAAGAGGTGCTACCGGAGACGGTTGCCCTTATGGGATATTATAAAAACTAATAAACCCGTCGGACTAGGACGGGTTTATTTTTTGTCGTTTCTATTGATTATTACCATCAGTGTCGCAAATGCTATAAGCATTATTAACATTTGAATCAATACATCATAAGTTACGAACATTAGCTTCACCCCCTTTCTCCTTTTGGGATTGGAGAGTGAGAACCCTCCGAAAGGAGGGCAACCGCCTACCGTTTTGGTAACACCTGAATGTATGTTACCATACCATATTTCTTTTGTAAATATTTAACAATGTATTTTATCTTTTATTGTAGTTTTGCACAATATTCAAATTCTTTGCTTTCTTCAATCTTCAGTTTGTTCTTCTGTAATCCTAATACTATCCGCCAATGAATACACTCTGTAATTCTCTTTATATTCCGCCAATTCTTCCGCATAGATCAAATTACCGAATGCTTTGTTAACAAGGCCTGTAGCGTGGCTTAGAAGCTTTAAGAGCCATGTCAGGCCGCCCATGAGTGCTTTCTTTTTTCCGTGTGCTTCGGCTATCATTTTTACCATCTCTGATGTGTTGGAAAGTTCCCTGTTGGCAGGATGGAAAATGCCGCTTTCCTCGTTGTCGATCATCAGTCTGACGAACTCGCACAAATTGTCTATGTAAAGCATTGAACGTTCATTGGCAACTTTGGGAAATACCGGAAATTTCAGAGCAAATTTCCTCAGTGAATTATAATTGCCCTTGCAGCCCGGTCCATAGATCATCGGAGGGCGCAAAATTACAACATTAAAAGTCTTTGACTCATCTGTTGTATCCGGAAAATCAGTTTTTTTAACCGATTCACTGTCATTCTCCATCAGCTTCAGCAGTCCTGTTTCCGCATTCAACTTGCTCTCCCCGTAAAAGTTCTCGGGTTCGGGCTTTGTATCTTTTGTGATGATTTTTTCTTTTCCAATCGGAGAACTGGCGCCGTAAACTATCGCTGAGCTCATAAAAATAAACTGCCCAACGCCTGATGCCTTTGCCTTCTTTGCTGTCTCAATCGCAAGCTCTGTATTAACTTTTCTGTAGAGTTCTTTTCTCTCTTCTGAGACGTTTCCGACATCCGCATGCGCTATGCCCGCCACATGAAAAACAACATCAAATCCGGAGAAGTTCCAAGTATTTTCAGTTTCTTCTGCGTTTGCATCGCTTTCGGAAATGTTAGTATCATCACTGACAATCATGCCAGTCAGTGTATCCATCACACTAATCTGATATTCAGCGTGATTTTTATAGCTTTCTATATACTTTTTAAAAGAAGTACCGATGAAACTTCCGGCACCCGTTATAAGGATTTTTTTCATATTCTTCATTTACGAGCGTATACTACTTCGCTTTTGCGTCCTCAGCAGCCTTGTATGTCGGAACAATTTCTGCGATTTTCTTTTTGACTTCTTCTATGTCGGGCTCGCCTTCCACGAAGGACTTGAGGTCCTCAATCTGCTCCATAAAGACCTTATCGTCGAAGTTAATCGGATGGCCGATGTGGATTCGCTTGTTGCGGGTCTCGGTTAAGCCTTCCTCGTCCATAAGCATTTCTTCGAAGAGCTTTTCGCCCGGTCTTAAGCCTGTAAAAACTATCTCAATATCATCGCCCACACGAAGTCCGGAGAGCTTGATTAAGTTCTCCGCCAGATCAAGAATCTTGACGGGTTCGCCCATATCGAGCACGAAGATTTCGCCGCCCTTGGCGTATGCGCCGGCCTGTAAAACAAGTGCTACAGCTTCGGGAATCGTCATGAAATATCTGATGATGTCGGGATGTGTAACGGTTACGGGACCACCGTCTTCAATCTGCTTTTTAAAGAGCGGAATAACAGAACCGTTCGAGCCTAAAACATTACCGAATCTTACCGCAACAAACTCGGTCTCGGAACGCTCGTTGTATGTCTGAATAATCATTTCGCAGATACGCTTGGTTGCGCCCATTACATTGGTGGGGTTAACAGCCTTGTCTGTCGAAATAAGTACGAATTTTTTAACTTTCCATTTATCAGCCGCCTTAACGACTTTTAACGTACCCAAAACATTATTCTTGATAGCCTCGTTGGGGCTGTCCTCCATAAGCGGAACATGTTTGTGAGCCGCAGCATGATAAACGATTTCAGGCTTGTATTCTTCAAAAATCTTATCCATTCTCAGGGTATTACGAACGGATGCGATAAGCACAACCAGATCCAGTTCAGGGTGCTTACGTTTAAGTTCCTGCTGGATGTCGTAAGCGTTGTTTTCATAGATATCAACGATGATAAGCTGCTTCGGATTGTGGCCGGCTATCTGTCTGCAGAGTTCGGAACCGATCGATCCGCCACCGCCCGTAACCATGATGACTCTGCCGGAAACATAACCCATGATTTCGTCTAAGTTTGTCGATACGGGCTCTCTTCCTAAAAGGTCTTCGATCTGTACGTCACGAAGCTTTGATACATCTGCCGAAACTTCGCCGTTAATAAGCTGATACATACCGGGCAGAATTCGCATCTTGCAGCCTGTTTCCTTGCAGATATTGACGATTTCTTTTATCTCTGAAGGCTTGGCCGAAGGAATGGCGATAATAATCTCAGCAATATTGTATTCTGCTGCCGCCTGAACGATAACGTCTCTGCCGCCCACAATGGGAACGCCGCGGAGTTTTTTGCCCCAGCAGCCCTGACCGTCATCGATGATACAGCAGACCTTCATTGTGAGGTACTGAGTGGTGGATATTTCTTTTATGATTTCATTTCCCGCCGAACCGGCGCCGATAACCATGCATCTGGTCGGTTCTTTGCCGCTCTCACGGACTCTTCTTTTCGCACGAAGAATTCGAAGCGCACGATAAGAAAACCTGATGATTGATGTAACCGCTAAAAGCGCAACCAGGTAAATCAAAGGATATGATCTCGGAATCGGTAATTTAAAAACGAATTTGCAGATAACCTGTCCGATTGTGGCGGTGGTAACAGCTCCGATAATGTTGATGAGTTCTGTGGCGGAAGCGTATCTCCAGACGGAGGTGTAAAGGTTCCACGCCACGAAGCTTGTCATCGTCACGACCAGGTTAATCGGAATGAACCAAATAGTAGATTTTAAAAAGTGTTCAGGCAAATCCTTGAAGGAAAAATCATAGCGAACATAAATAGCAAAAACCGTAACGACAAGAATCGAAATCATGTCCATTACGGCCAGCAGAATTATTCTTAGGATCATTTGCCTGCTAATGTGCAGTTTAATCTTCGACATCTAAAGCCTCATAAAAGATTTTCTCGTCCTCAAGCCTCAGACAGGCGAGCTGACTCGATTTGTTGCGAAGCGCCATACCGCAGTCGATATTCATGATATGGTATCCGTCGAGGAAGTTCTTGTCATCAAGAACCACGCCTCTGCCCTGATCATCGACACTGTCGAGACGCTGCGTAAATATATGTCCCGAAACATAAATGAATTTTTTGTTCGGGAATATTTTTTCATTCAGTTTCTTGGCAAAACCTGCATCGTAGATGTTCTGCCAAACGGCCTGGAATACATCTTTGTAGATAAGCTCGTTGTATTTTACTTCGTTGTCGAATCTCTTGTTTACAACGTATGCGTGACAAAGATAGTATGTTTTCTTGCCCATTTTGACTTTTTTAGCCACGATTGCGTTATCAAGATATATAAGAATTTCCGCTTTTTTCTTGGCGGAGCATTTCTTGAAATCCTCGAAGGTCTGACGTCCGCCGTTGCACTCGTCTAACCAGAGGTCGAGTTCTTCGGTGTCCTGTCTGCCTTCTTTTTCGCATTCCTCAACGTTTCTTAAGGCTTCCATCATCAGAAGCTCATGATTGCCGAGAAACATTTTTACGTTATCCATCTTCATGATGGTCTTTAAAATTTTTATACCGTCCGGGCCTCTGTCTATAGCGTCCCCGAGTACGAAAAGCGTATCATTGTCGGAAAAATTAATCTGCTTTAACATGTTCATGAAAGCATCGTATTGACCGTGAATATCACTTAAAACGTAAGTACTCATTTCTTTTCTAATCCCCTTAAACTTCACAAATATCAGTCACATCAACCAGGATGACGGGCCTTATTCCCATTGGCACGTCAAGTCTCCAGTTTTTAAGCATTCCGGCCTGGATTGACTGACCGTCGCAGCTTTCACCGTAAGTGAAAGTTCCGTTATATTCGTTAACCGTTCCACGGGTTCTTAAGCCGTAACCCATAGGAAGGCTTTCGTTTATTTTCTTGGCATCCGCAAACTGCGAGAAGTAGCACGGTGCCTGCTCTTCGAAAAGTTTGAGAGAATTGTTTGCTCTCACAGCTCCTGTACGCTCGTCGAAGCCGTTAATCATTTCTTCAACGCTCGGTAAGAATACGCGGTCGTAAGTGGTCTTGTCCGTAAAAGTTGAAATCGGAGTTCTTATTTCTTTTACGATGATTCGCTCCTGCTCCTCCTTGGAAAATGCTTCCTGGAAGAAGTCTCTGTTAAGCCATTCTCTGATGCCGCTGGATTCCCATACGATACCTGTACGGATCTTGCCGATTTCACGCTCGGTCATATCCATGTAGTCCTTATCATCAAAGAGCTGATAATCAAGCACGTACTCGGACTGCAGAATCATCGTGTTGCCTTTCTGCTGTCTGATGACCCAGGGAATTTCGGTGTATTCGAAGTATCTGTATTTTCTGGAATCTTCTTTAATCTTGGCTCTGTTAACGTTTCTGTATGCGGTGCTCATGAGAGCGCTTGCAACGTTGAATCTCTTGAACTTCGCGCCCTTAATCATCGTTGAATCAACGAGATCGTAGGTTGCGTAGATAATGTCTGTCGTAAGTCTCGAACCGGAAACTTCGTTCATCGGATAATGGCCGAACCATACTCTTCTGTTCTTCTTGTCGTAGAGCATCTGTGTATTGATGGTCGGGAAGTAAACGGGCTCGTTCTTTTTGTTCATCTCTTCCTGTGAGAAGCCGTAGAGTGAGCGGCGAAGCTGGCCCATATCCTGCTGTCTGTCGGCGCACTGCATGTTCATGCCCTTCATGATGGCATCTGCAATTCGCTGGTCAATCTGGATATTGTAATCCGTAATCGGTGTCAGCGGTTCGTTCATGCTTCGTCTGAAAGCATCGGTCGGAATATCGCCCGTAATCATGCAGTACATGGTCGCGCAGATACCGTAAACGTCGGTCCACGGTCCCTGGCCTTCGCCCACCATCTGCTCGAGAGGTGCATATCCGAATTTGCCGAAATAAACCTGCGCTGTACGGTTGTTTAACTTTTTCGTTGCACCGAAATCAATCACCTTGATGCTTCCGTCCGAATCAAGCATGATGTTTTCGGGCGAAATATCACGGTGTATCAATCCCGCTTTATGAATTTCCTCCATGGAAACGATGACGGGCTGCATTAGTGAAAGCGTCTGCTCTACTGACAAATGTCCGCCGTTATTGTCGATATATCTTCTAAGCGTGCCGCCTTCGAGATACTCCATTACCATGTATCCGGTGTTGTTGGCATAGAAAAGCTCTTTAATCGAAACGATACCGGGATATTTCGCGAACTGTGCAAGCATTCTCGACTCGCGAAGGAATGCCTTAAGCTCAGCCTGGAATTCTTCCTCGGTTGTATCTCCCGCAACGATTAAAGATCCGTCTTCTTTTCTTTCTACCATTTCATCGGGAAAGAACTCTTTGATAGCAACTCTGTATTCGAGCAGCATGTCAAAACCGATGTACGTAATTCCGAAACTTCCCATACCGAGAATATTTCCGATAAGGAATTTTCCGTTTAAAATCGTACCCGGTTCAAGTGCTCTTCCAAATGTTTTAACACCTTTTTTCGGCTTGCCGCATACAGGACAGAAGTCTTCCTCTTTTGTCATATGCATGCAGCTTAAACACATTTTTTTAATCTCTGATATTTCCATACATTATCCCCTTGATTTATGTCGCGTGTCAGGCCTCTTCCATAGCCTGATTTATGTCTTTTATTTAGGTAACGTGAATGAACTCTTTAAGCTTACAATTCTGTTAAATACCGGTGCGCCTTCTTTGGAATCCTTGTAGTCCACGCAGTAAAATCCGTTTCTTACAAACTGGAAACTCTCGAACGCTTTAGCCTTGGCCAGATCCGGTTCAACATAGGCGGTTACAATCTTTCTTGAATCGGGATTAACATTGATGCTTCCGTCTTCTTCGTTGTATACGCCCTTTTCTTCGTCAACGATGTTTTCGAAAAGTCTGACTTCAACGGGTACAGCGCTCTTTGTGTCAACCCAGTGAATCGTGCCTTTTACTTTTCTGCCGGTAAAGCCGCTGCCCGACTTTGTCTCGGGATCGTAGGTACAGTGAACAACAGTTACTTCACCGTTTTCGTCTGTCTCGTAACTTACGCATTTTACGAAGTATGCGTTCATGAGACGAACTTCGTTGCCCGGGAAGAGTCTGAAGTATTTCTTCGGAGGCTCTATCATAAAATCTTCTCTCTCAATGTAGAGTTCTTTAGAGAAAGGAATCATTCTCGAGCCGAGTTCTTCGTTCTCCAGGTTGTTGGCTGCCTCAAGCATTTCGCCGTCGCCTTCGTAATTGTCAATTACGAGTTTTACGGGGTCTAAGATTGCCATCATACGAGGTCTCTTTAACTTAAGGTCTTCTCTGATACAGTACTCAAGCATTGCCATGTCGGCGATTGAATGAGCTTTGGATACGCCGCAGAGGTCTACGAACATCTTGATGGATTCGGGTGTGTAACCTCTTCTTCTGAGTGCCGAAATGGATACAAGTCTCGGATCGTCCCAGCCGTCTGCGATACCGTCTTCAACGAGTTTCTTGATGTATCTTTTACCTGTAACGACGTTTTTAAGATAAAGCTTTGCGAACTCTATCTGTCTGGGAGGTCTTTCGTATTCAAGCTCCCTTACAACCCAGTCGTATAAAGGTCTGTGGTCTTCGAATTCGAGTGTACAGATGGAATGTGTGATGCCTTCCACTGCGTCTTCGATGGGATGAGCGAAATCATACATAGGATAAATGCACCATGTATCGCCTGTTCTGTGGTGAGTCATATGAGCGACTCTGTAGATAACGGGGTCTCTCATGTTCATGTTGGGAGACGCCATATCAATTCTTGCTCGTAAAACTTTCTCACCGTCGGCAAATTTGCCGTTCTTCATGTCTTCGAAAAGCTGTAAGTTTTCTTCAACGCTTCTGTGAACGCCGGGATCTTCTTTGCCGGGCTCGGTAAGAGTTCCTCTGTATTCTCTGATTTCATCAGCGGACAAGTCTGATACGTAAGCTTTGCCTTTTTTGATAAGCTTAACCGCACCTTCGTACATCTGTCCGAAATAGTCCGATGCGAAGAAAAGTCTGTCTTCCCAGTCTGCACCGAGCCACTTGATGTCTTCAAGCTGTGAATTTACAAATTCAATTTTTTCCTTTGTGGGGTTTGTATCGTCGAAACGCATATTAAACTTGCCGCCGTATTCTTTAGCAAGTCCATAGTTAAGAAGTATACTTTTTGCGTGTCCGATATGAAGGTATCCGTTAGGCTCCGGCGGGAATCTGGTGTGAACCGTATCGTATACTCCCTCCGCGAGATCCTTATCAATCATCATCTCTATAAAATTGCGGCTTACTTTCTCCTCTGCAATTTCTTCATTTTCCGCAGTGATATTTACATTTTCTGACATTTCAAATTAACCTCAGTTACATAATTTTCCATCTAATCATAGATAGAGTAATTCTACCATTTTTTGAGTATAATGTAAACCTTGACGGCATAAAAAAAGAAGGCGTTTTTACAGCCTTCTTTTATGTTATTTTCTGTGATTTTCCGCTTCTTCGTGCTTCTTTTGAATTGTAACTATCGCGGTAGTGCCTTTTCCGACTTCGCTCTTCATAATAAGATTGGCTTTACCGCTGTTCGAAAGCCTGAATCTGGTGTTTTCAAGACCTACATGTCCACGGCCGTCTTTAGAGGCTTTGTCAATCTTTTCTTCTTTCTCTTTTCTACGGCGGCTGATAAGCAGAACGCCTCGGTCGGTCGCATTTCTGATGTCAAATATGGCATCGTTTTCGAATTCTTTTGTATCAAATCCGACACCATCATCGATGATTTCAACGACGAAGTTATGCTCTTCTTCTCTCGTTTTTATGATAACTTTTCCGGGGCCGGCTTTTTTACGAATGCCGTGTTTAATAGCATTTTCAACGAGCGGCTGTATGGATAGCGGCGGGACTTCAAAGTCCATCGTGTCGATATCGTATTCAACGGTTAAATCATCGCCGAAACGCATCTTTTCAATCCATACATACGAATCTATGTGCTTTAATTCCTCTTCAAAAGGCACCCAGCCTTTTTTGCCGATGGAATCGATGTTTCCGCGAAGGTAATCGGAGAAAGTCGCAATGGCTTCCTTGGCTTTTTTAGGGTTTTTGTCAACGAGTCCGTAGATGGCGGACAGGGTGTTGAAAATAAAGTGAGGGCCGATCTGCGAATACATCACTTCTATTCGCGTCTGCCTGATGATTTCTTCCTCCTGCTCGAGCACCGTCTTAAAGTACAGCATCAGGAAGTAGATAAGTGTCGATAACATCGTAAAATTGACGATGATTCTTCGGGACTGGTCGAGTGTTTCGATGATGGAACCGACGATAACGACAACAGCCGAATATACTACGGCGAAGGACGTTTTTTCCTTGCCCGAGCCGAAATATTTGATTGAGTCAATGATGAGGATTAAAAGATACAGCGCGCTGACTGCGAACGGTACGAATCCCAAAGGGCCTCTCTGCCAGTAAGTTCCGTCATCTCCGGTGATGTAATAGAACGGAAGGTCCGTAAAATAGGCGCTGCAGCAGACAAGCGTGTCGATGATGAGCGGGAAAACAAGTAGCATATTAAACTTCGGATTTAAACGTTCACTGACCAAAAGATAGAAATAGACAATCAGCGTCGGACGAATCACGTAACCGATTATGTCTATGGTAATTCGAAGAGTAATCATCTCCATTTCAGGAGTGAATATGATGTGGTTTAAGGTCTCCGAAAACATCAAAATAATGTCCAGCGCAATAATCTTAAAAAGATAGTTTTTCTTCTTTTTACTGATCGTATTGTTGGATATGAAAACCGTGGTAAGTCCTATCATAATGACTATCGCGGTTAAATATTCGTGAAAAAGCGCCGAAATGTACTCTGCAATCATGGTACTCTCCGATTAATTATTTTTATTGGCAAATATTACTCATCGGTTTATAATCAACCTTGATTAATGAGGTGAATAATGATTTCTTTTAAGATTGCTTTTATAAATGTTCTTATAGCCCTTTTATACATGCTGCCGGGATATATTCTCTGCAAGGCAAAGAAAGCGGCTGCGAACCATCTTTCAACGGTTTCGGCCATTTTAATTTATGCCTGCTCACCGTGTATGATTGTGTCTTCTTTTATTTCAATGGATTTTGATAAAACAAATCTGGCTTTTATGGGGCTGTTTTTCGTGGTCTCTTTTGTGGTGCAGCTTTTGTTTCTTCTGCTCGTGTATTTTATCTTCAGGAAGAAGTTTAATATATCAAAGTATCGTATGCTTACCATAGGTTCCGTGCTTGGAAACTGCGGATTTTTCGGGCTTCCTTTAATTAAGGCGCTGATGCCTGAAAATCCTGAGGTGGCCTGCTATTCTTCGATATATGTCATAACAATGAACCTGCTGGTATTCACCGCAGGTATCTACTGTCTTACCCAGGATAAAAAATATATTTCCGTAAAAGCGGCGGTGCTTAATCCTACGTCGATTTCGTTTGTGATTGCGGTTCCGCTTTATCTTACATGCGCATCAAACTGGATGCCTGTGGTGCTTAAGGACAGCATTAATCTGCTTGGAAAAATGACGACTCCGATGTGTATGTTTATTTTAGGAATTCGTCTTGCAACCATGGATTTTAAAAAGCTTTTTACGAACTCGTTCGTATATTTTGCATGTGTGGGAAAACTTATTGTGTTCCCTCTCTTTGCGTATGCGCTTTTATTCTTTATCCCGCTGCCTCAGTCGTTTAAGGCAAGCATGTTAATCCTAGCTGCAACTCCCTGCGCGTCGATAATTCTTAATCTCGCGGAGATTCACGGTAAGGAAACAGAAATGAGTGCCAACTGCATTCTTTTAAGCACGCTTCTCTGCATACTGACGATTCCGCTCCTGGCTTTCTTAATCTAATCCGGGCTTTTTTCTTCCGCATTCCGCACAGTAAAGCATGGCATTCATTTTGCCACATTCGGGGCATTTCCAGATACCGCTGCCATTGTCTGCGGGCACAGGTTCCGGTCCGGAAGCCGGAGGAGCCGGATTGGCATCGTAATCTATCGTCATGGTATTTCTTGACTTAACCCCAAGCGTCACATCATGATCGGGCATAGTGAATGTAATCACGTATCCGTGAGCATTGTCATAATCGGTCTTAATCTTAACATCTTCATTCTCACAGTAAAACGTATAATCGGTATCCGTCGCGATATATTTAAAATATACCTTAACTTCCTCGCCTGCGGCATACGATTTCCTGTACAGTTCAAAACCGCCGTCGGCGTTAACCTTGTATTTCTGCGCCCCACATCCAAGCAAACTCATAACCGCCAATACCTCCAATACAAATAATGCTAATCTCTTTTTCATTTTATCCCTCTTTGTAAATTTTCTTTACAGGAAATATGATAGCACATTTTAGGGCGGATGTGTCGGATTTTTTACGGGCGGTAAGGTGCGCAGGCGTAGTTGTAGTCGTCACCTTCTCTTCCGCAGATTACTATGCAGTATCTGCCGTCGGGAAGTTCGCCGTATCGCATGGAGAAAAAGGTTACGGTCACTTCATCGCCGGGTTTTAAGACTTTGCCATACGTGGGAAATGTGCCGTAGAAAGCGTCCACGGCAGGATCGTCATTAAGGTAATACCACTCGCCGTCCACGAAAACTATCATACCGAAAAAAATCGATTTTTCTTCATAATGCCAGTCTTTTTCGCCGTTGTTTTTAAGAGAAATATCGATCATGGGAATACCTTCGATGTCGTATTCTTTTACGATCGTGGCTTCAATATCAGGGTTTCTTTTATCCATGGCTTCGGTCCCGGAGAGGTAGTCTGCGTTCCACTTGTGATTCGCGTATGCGAGCGGGCGAAAACAGCTCATCTGCATTATATCGTCCACTTTGACTTCCCTTAGAAAATCGTTTTCGTTAACAACCATCAGGTCCATAAAATCGATGCCGCATTCGTAGACGTTACCAGTCTGAGTGATGAGATAGCCGTTGCTGTAGACCATCATTTCGCCGGTTTCTTCGAATTCAAGCAGGCCGTTTCTGGGCTCGATTTCAAAGGCAAACATTGGATATGCCAGGTCGTCGGGCGTCCAGTCGTCTGCTATTCTGCCTTTGGTATTAAGGATTTCGCGCGCGTAAAAGTTATATATGCTCACCTCGTTCTGATACCATATCCGGTGATTGACCCAGGTCATGGTTGTACCGTCGTATCTGATGACGTCAATGTCGTACCAGACGGCGTCTATTCCTGCGATTCTGCGCAGCTCAGGGATTTGGCCGAAGCCGTGCAAGGACGCGGGTTTGCCAAAGAAGAAGTTAAAGGTAAAGAGGATTGTAACGGCAATTATAACGACGAGGATTAAGGTTAATTTTTTTGAATTGGTTTTTTTATTTCTAATCATATTGCGGGCTTCATACTACTAATACAAACAAAGAACTTTTGCTATATAAACAATTTAAAAGAAAAAAAATTACAAAAGCCCGCAGGCGTAATGTCTGCGGGTTTGATATTCACTGATAATTTTTGAGATATGTCTCAAACAACTATTTTAGTACTGTGTTGACTACTTTTTTAACGTCGTCTTTATTTATATCAACTTTTTTGGTTTTATCGTTTACTTTTTTGATAACATCATCGGCAACCTTGGTGTCGAGGGCCTTATCTACAACCTTTTTTACGTCCTGTTTGTCAACGTTTTTGATGATTTTTTCTGCTTCTTTTTTGATATCTCCCATAATAAACTCCTTTTGAAAAAGGCGATGCCGCCTACGAGAATATTATATCAAGATTGTAAGGATTTTGTACATCTAAATACCATAGAAATCATAAAAACCGCGGGCGCGTTTGCGCCTGCGGTTTATTCTTCATTTGAAGGTCTGTCCCCCCTGGTTCAAAAAGAACCACAAGAACCGTCCCTCTGGTTCGGTTTTTATGCTTCAGCTTTTTTCTTTTTAAGGAAGGCGATGCCGAATGTGATTGCTGCAATAACGATTGCTGCGGCTGTCGCGATGGCTACTACCATCCAGTTAACGCTTCCGAGACCGGCGAAATCGAACTCACCTGATTCAGGGTTCTGAAGGAAGGGGAAGATGCATGCGATGTCTACGATGAGGCCTGCTGCAAGTGCAAGTCCGCCTGTCCAGATAAGGAGCGGAAGTTTGGTCTTCTCCGTCTGAATCATGTGTTTGATGGTAGGATTTCTGAAATCAATCAGTGAACCGATGTAGTAAGCAAGTGCAACGGTTACGATTGTTTCGGGAATCATGTATGTTGCATTGTAGCCGAAAGAATAGATTAATGCAGCGTTGGTGGGGATTGATAAACCTGCCCAGACTGTAGCGCCTGAAATTACGTGGCATGCGTATCTTAAAAGGCATGCAAGAATTGTACCTGCTACCAAAGCCGCGGGCTGATTCTTGATTACTTTTCGGAAGATACCGCCCAGGCCGATAACTGCGAATGCAATTACGTAGTCCAAAAGGATAACTGCGATGATTGAAACCCATGTGGTAACGTATGAGAGTGTGTTAAGGCCCAAAAGCTGCTGAATGATACCGTAGCAAAGTCCTGTGATAAGGCCGTATTTGAGGCCGTGTCTGTAGGAAATGATGATGACGGGTAACATTGAAGCGACTGTGACTGAACCGCCGTAAGGCAGGTCAATGAGTTTTACGAGCGAAAGTACGATGCCTACGGCGAGCATTAATGCGCACTCAGCAAGGATTCTCGTGTTGGAAATTGAGTTTGGATCTTTTGTTACTTCTTTTGTTTTTGACATAAAAAAACCTCCTAAAATAAATGCAGGAGGAGACAATAAAACTGCTTCCTTACGCCGGTATTACCCGGTTCAAGTAATGAGGGTAAGATATCGTAAAATATCTATCTCAGCTATAGCTCCCCTAGCAAAAACAATATTATATGATTTACATACAGCGGTTATTATAGTGAAAACCGCGTGATTGTGCAAGTGGTTTTTTGTAGTTTGTTGAAAAAGTTTTGGGCGGCGTGACGATTGTTACTTTTTTCGGGCCGAATAGAAGTGATAAAGGCGCGGTTCATCATCATAAATGTCCTGATACATGCGCACATCCAGAAGATCAAATCCGGCCTTTTCGGCGGTCTTGCAGGAAGAAACATTTTCGTCCAAAACGGTAGCGATAATTTCATCTTCACCATAGTGATCAAAAAAGAAATCAAGATAAGCCTTTACTGCCTCTGCAGCGTATCCTTTTTGTCTATATTCGGCGCCGATGCCGTAGGTGATGCCTATTTTGCCGGTATCTTCATAGTAGGTATTGCCCACGGTACCGATGACTTTTCCGTCATCTTTTAAGCATACAATCCAGCATATATAATCCACTCTCGGGTTGTCCTGCTCGGCCAAAGAGATGGCTTCATCAATCCATTCTCCAATCCATTCAGCGCAGTCCGAATCAAGCCCCAGCTCGGAAAAACTTCCGTCGCGGGACATTTGTTCAAGTATTATTTCATCGCCGCGTTGGATGGGGCGAAGGGTGAGGCGAGGGGTTGTGAGCATTGTTTTTCTCCTTGCAATATAGAAAAAGAATATCATTGAAAAATCAATGTGGAATCATCCAGCAATCTTCTCTTTCTTTTATTTTATAATATCTTAACTTAAACGCAAAAAGCTTTACCTTTCGGTAAAGCTCTTGCATAAAAAACCTGTCTTAATTAATGCCCTATAGGCACTATTATTGATTTTACTCAACGTATATTCAATATATATTATTTTTCATTTGGAGTCAACATTTATTTAGAGAAAACATATAATTCTTTTAGTTTATCATTAATCTTGTCCATTGCTCCGTCAGAAAACTTAATACCATACAATAAATCTCTACTAGTTTTAGGCTTATATATACGCATTTTACTAATAGTTGTAATTTGTTCCATCAAAGCTCTACTACCAGTTTTGAGCTTCGATATTTCTTTATTATAATTTTCAAGCATCTTCTTTTCTTCATTTAAAATATCGACACGTTTTTCTAAATTATTAACTATCTCTTTAAAACTTTCCATTTTTTCACTATCAACATTGGATGTTTCTTCTTCAGCAGATAAAATCTTCCTAATTATTTCTAGCATTTGAGTCATTTCTTTCATACTGCTATCGTTTTCTTCACAAAGTTTGTCATACTTTGTTTTTAATTTATCATATAGCTCATTTCCTAAATAAACATCTCTTTCATTTGTATTGTCAGAACTTCCGGACGAGAGAGGAATAACTGTTATTACCCTAGAAGATTGCTTGTTATCATTGTCCAACACTATGGCATAATGTCTTCCACCATGTTCACTTCCAACATTAAATCCAAAATTTACGGAAATAACCTCTCCACGCTTAAATTTTGGGATCTTTGAATAATCATATTTTTCTTCATCCAAAATATATGAACTAAATGATTCTATCCAGTATGCTAATAAATCCGCTTTTTTTAAATGTCTATCTTCAGGACTATTTATAAACGCTTCAAACGTATTCCCAATTGCCTTAATTGCTTTCTTTTTATGGGAAACAACCTCGTCTTTTGTAATTGTTCTTGACATTCTAGTAAACCCTCCATTTTGCTATATAATACATAATTAATTATATATCACATATCAATCCTTTCAACACAAAATTATCTTAATATAATTATTTAGAAAAATTCTTTATTATTTGCCAATAAATATTCAGTTTTAATTAAAAAAAGTGCAGGGCGTCAGTGATATGTACCCTCTTTACTGGACAAACCAGTAAGGAGGGTTTTTTATGCGCTATAGTTACGAATTTAAAAGAAAATGTGTGGAAATGTATTATCGTGGTGAATATCCAGATACTCCTAGTGGGGTTGGGGATAAAAGGTTTCATGATACAATACGTGAATGGGTTAGAATCGAAGAATCATGTGGACCTGATGCTTTAAGACATAAGAACCAGAACAAAATTTGGACTCCAGAAGAACGGTATGCTCTTGTCGCACGTGTTTTGGCCGG
>JAGCVT010000036.1 GCA_017962225.1 Lachnospiraceae bacterium | reverse complement strand
GCGGTAGCAATTTGCTCAAATTCTTCAATTATTACCTTGTTGGGATCCGCCGTCGTATACAGGCCCTGTTGTCCTATCCCTACCGCCGCATATATGCCTAATAAAACTCCGGCAGCAAAAATAAGCACTCCCAAAAAAGAAAATACTTTTACCAGCGGGAAAGCAACAAACGGTCTTCTTGTTTTTTTATTTTTCACAACATTTTCAGCAGTATTATCAATAGTCGTATTCTCTGTCATGTCTCTTCCTTTTATCCTTCAATCTTATATCCCTGTCCCCAGATAACCTTTAAGTATCGCGGTTCGTTGGGATTTATTTCTATCTTTTCTCTAATGTGTCGTATATGAACCGCAACTGTTTTTTCGCACCCGGGGAGCATGCTTTCATTCCAGTTTTTCTCGTAGATTTCCTTGGGTGAAAACACCTTTCCCGGTGACTGCATCAGCATTTTTAATATATCGAATTCTTTGGGAGTAAGCGTTACCTCTTCATTGTCAGCAGTTACGGTTTTAGTAGAGTCATCGAGTGTAACGCCTCCTACAGTATACATGCTTTCCGTTTTAACCTTTCCTCCGAAATCGAAGTATCTTCTTAGGGCCGATCTAACTCTCGCATTAACTTCAATCGGATTAAAGGGTTTTGTGATGTAATCATCGGCTCCTACGTTAAGCCCGAGAATTTTATCTGTATCTTCGCTTTTGGCCGAGAGCATAATAACCGGAATATTACTGAATTGTCGAATTTTGGAAAGTGCCTCTATTCCGTTCATTACAGGCATCATAATGTCAAGTATAACCAGGTGAATTTCGTTGGATTTTAAAATGTTCAGTGCCTCAGCTCCGTTTTCGGCTTCGTAAAAGTTTAAATCAGGGGATGATAAATAAATCTTAAGCGCGTTTACAATATCTTTCTCATCATCACAAATTAAAATGTTGTACATGTTAATTTAAACTCCCAAATATTTATTTAAGGAATCCTGCAGGTCTTCCGTACATCTATTATAATAGCCATCCGATTATTAAGAAACAAGGGGACAATTGGTTAAGATTTTATTAAGAAAGAAAAAAAAATGGTTATATTTTACCCCAATAAACTATTTATCCTTTATGATTTATACTTTATAATAGTATCATGTTATAAAAATTGGTCAGGAGGTTACAAATGAATACAGAAGCTTTGAACTGCAGATGCTGCGGCGGTGTGTTAAATGTTAAATCGGCTTTGGCTGTTTGTGAATACTGCGGCGCTACCAACTTTGTTTCGGACACGGCGGGAAAATATATTACCCAGCTTAACCGTGCCAACAAACTTCGTCAGCAGAAGGAATACGACAACGCTATTCGTATTTATGACAACATTTTATCTGAAAACATTCCTTCGGCAGATATTTTGTGGCTTAGAACCCTCTGCGAATACGGTATCGAATATGTTCCGGATCCTATCAGCACCAAATACTTCCCTACTCTTCACAGAGTAAAAGACGAAAGTATTCTTAATTACTATTCCTATCTTGATGCTCTTAAATTATGTGATGAGGAACAGAAAGAAATCCTCGTAAAAGAAGCAACAGAGATTAACAGAATACAGACGGAATATCTGGAAATCGCCAAAAACGAGGCTCCTTACGATGTTTTCATCTGCTACAAGGAAACTGATGAAGATACAAAGAAGACTACGGAAGACGTGGAATACTGCAAGAAGTTATACGAAATACTCACCAAGAGCGGTTATAAAGTATTCTTTGCAAGAGAAACTCTTAAAGATAAATTAAGCGTTGACTACGAGCCTTATATTTTCGCAGCTTTAAAGAGCTCAAAGGTTATGGCGGTTATCGGAAGCAAATCCGAATATTTTACCGCAACGTGGGTTAAGAACGAATGGAGCCGTTTCCTTAAACTGATGGAAAAGGATTCAAACAAGCAGATATTCTTTGCGTGCGACGATCCCAATGAACTTCCCAGAGCATTTAGTTTAAAACAGGCACAGCTTCTTTCCGATCCCAAGGCAATGGAAATACTTGCCAGAAATATAATCAATTATCTGTCAAATATTTTAAGCATCAAAAAGAATGCCAAATCTCTCGGAAGCATGAAGTCCTCAAGAATGCCTGACCCCACCACTCCCGAAGGCATGCTCGCAAAGGCAAGAATGAATTTAAATAACAGAAACTATGCGGCAGTTCTTTCTAACGTTAGTGATCTGCTTGAAATTCAGCCCGGCAATTCGGAAGCATACTGGCTTCGCATGCTGGCTAACGTTCGTCACAATGAAGAAAATATTGTTTATTTAAAGAAAGACCTTACAAACGACGAAGACTACAACAAAGCAATTGCATTTGCCACTGACGAGTTAAAAGCAAAATATGAAAAGGCAAAAGAAAAATGTCTGGAAAACCTTTCTCTTCAGGAAGAATTCACAGCACATATGGATATTGTGGCCGAGGAATTTAGGAAGACGATTTATAGCAGTACAACCTACGAAAGAAAAAAAGATATTGTAAGAGAGCTTGATTCTCTGAACAAGGATTACCAAAGCAGAATGCTTTCAAAAATCGGCGGTGCAAGAATCTATGAGGAGATTACCAAAAAAGTGGTTGAGCTTGACAGAATATACAAAACAATCCTTGATTCCATGTCATCGAAAGGTTTATCTGAATTCAGACAGTTCTGCGCCGACCATAATATTTCAAGTTTCGTGGAACTCGATATTTCTTCCGGTAAGTTTAAAGATTTAAGAACCGAGCTTGTTGAAGAAAACAGACAGCTGCGTATTAAATATCTTCCTTCCGAAGGCAATTACAATAACAGCGACAAAGTTCAGATAAAGGAAGAAAAACGTACCAATATTCTCGCCCATTCGGCTCAGGAATTAGAAAGCATACCCACAAATCTCGGTGAGAAAATTCTTCAGGCAATACTAGAAGATGACTAAACAGTTTAAGATTAAGACAAAAAGAATCCTGACACCCTTACGGGAGTCAGGATTTTTTAATTATTTGAATATGCCTTTTTTCTTCTTTTCTTTGGGAATACCGTCCTTGGCGGCATTCTTTGTAGCATTAAGATAATCTCCGCTCGCTGCGTCGAATGCTTTTAATGCTTCTTTGGCTTCCGCAGACAGATGATCCGGAACCTTGACTACAAGTTTTACGTAATGGTCGCCCCTCGAGTCTTTGTTTTTAACATTCGGAACACCTTTTCCGCGAAGTCTGAGCGTTGTATCGGTAGGAGTACCTGCCTTGATATCATATACCACTTTTCCGTCAACGGTATCTATAAAGATTTCTCCGCCGAGTGCCGCTACCGAGAAAGGAAGTGAAACCGTTGAATAAATATTCATTCCTTCTCTCTTAAATGTGGAATGTGAACCGACTACTGCGCCTACAAGGATATCTCCTCTCGGACCGCCGTTTGAACCGGGCTCACCACGGCCGGGGATTCTGCATGCAAGCTGTCCGTCATCGATACCTGCGGGGAATTTAACCGCATATTTCTTCTTTATGGTTGTATAACCCGTACCGCGGCATTCCACACACTTTTCTCTGATAATCTTTCCTTTTCCGCCGCATTCACGGCATGTCTGAACAGTCTGAATCTGACCGAAAAGCGAGTTGCTGGTAACAACTACCTGGCCTTTACCTTTACAGGTAGGACAGGTCTCGGGGCTGGTACCGGGCTTTGCACCGCTGCCGTTACAGGTCTTACATTCTTCTTTTACGTTTACTTCTATTTCTTTTTCACAGCCGAAGATTGCTTCTTCAAAAGATATTCTTACTCTCTGAACTATATCCTGACCGCGCTTGGGGCCGTTTCTTGTGGCTCTTCTGCCGCCGCCGAAGAAATCACCGAAGCCGAAGAGATCACTGAATATATCACTGAAATCAGCGCTGTTAAAATCAAATCCGCCTGCTCCGCCGCCTGCAGCACCGTCGAATGCAGCATGACCGAACTGATCGTACTGGCGTCTCTTGTCGGCATCACTTAATACAGCATACGCTTCCGATGCTTCCTTAAATTTCGCTTCGGCATTGGGATCGTCTGGATTCATATCCGGATGGTATTTCTTAGCCAGAGCCCTGTATGCTTTTTTTATCTCTGCTTCGTCTGCATTTTTATCTACTCCGAGTATCTCGTAGTAGTCTCTTTTTGCATCTGCCATAACTGTTTACCTTTTTTCGTAAATATGTGTCGGGGCATTAAACCCCGACACACTTATATTGCTTATTTCTTTTATGAGAGAATTATACTTCTCTGAAGTCACCGAAATCGCCTGCTTCGGAACCGTCTGTAGGTCCGTCGTTTGCAGCACCCTGAGTGAACTGGCTCATGTCGGGGCCTGCGCCCTGTGCACCTTGAGCACCCTGCATCTGCTCATACATCTTGGTGAATAAGCCCTGTGCTTTTTCCATCATCTTTTCCTGAGCTGCCTTAAGTTCGCCGACTTCGTCTTCGCTCATCTCTTTGTCTTTTGTTCTCTCGAGAATTGCCTTAACGTTTTCGATTTCAGCCTGAACTTCTGTCTTCTCGGAATCGGAGATCTTATCGCCTACATCGTTTAATGCTTTCTCTGTCTGGAATACCATTGAGTCTGCATTGTTACGTGCATCGATTGCTTCTTTTCTCTTCTTATCCTGTGCTTCGTATTCAGCAGCTTCTTTTACGGCCTTCTCGATATCGTCATCTGACATATTTGAGCCTGCTGTAATTGTGATGTGCTGTTCCTTGCCTGTTCCCAAATCCTTAGCGGATACGTTTACGATACCGTTAGCATCGATATCGAATGTAACTTCGATCTGAGGAACGCCTCTTCTTGCGGGAGGAATTCCGTCAAGTCTGAACTGGCCGAGTGATTTGTTGTCTCTTGCAAACTGTCTTTCACCCTGTACAACGTTGATGTCAACTGCTGTCTGGTTATCTGCTGCTGTAGAGAATACCTGGCTCTTCTTAACAGGAATTGTTGTATTTCTTTCAATCAGTTTTGTAGCGATACCGCCCATTGTTTCGATAGCAAGTGAAAGAGGAGTAACATCCAGAAGAAGGATTTCACCGGCACCTGCATCGCCTGCAAGTTTACCACCCTGGATGGAAGCACCGAGTGCTACGCATTCGTCGGGGTTAAGTGACTTGGAAGGTTCATGGCCTGTAAGCTGTTTAACCTTATCCTGAACTGCAGGAATACGTGTTGAACCGCCAACCAAAAGAACTTTGGAAAGTTCGCTTGCCTTAATGCCTGCATCGTCAAGTGCTCTCTTAACGGGGCCTGCTGTACGCTCTACGAGTTCATGTGTAAGTTCATCGAATTTAGCTCTTGTAAGAGTCATTTCGAAGTGCTTGGGTCCGTCTGCCGTAGCTGTTAAGTAAGGAAGGTTGATATCTGTTGTGGTAGCTGTTGAAAGTTCCTTCTTAGCCTTCTCACTTGCTTCCTTGATACGCTGAAGCGCCATTGTATCATTTGAAAGATCGATACCCTGCTGTTTCTTAAATTCGTCTAAGATATAATCTGTAATCTTCTGGTCAAAATCATCACCACCGAGTCTGTTATCGCCGGCTGTTGCTCTAACTTCAATGATACCGTCGCCGATTTCGATGATTGAAACATCGAATGTACCGCCGCCCAAGTCGTAAACCATGATGGTCTGCTCTTTTTCGTTATCAAGGCCGTATGCTAAAGCTGCTGCTGTAGGCTCGTTGATAATTCTCTTAACATCGAGACCTGCAATCTTGCCTGCATCCTTTGTAGCCTGACGCTGTGCATCGTTGAAGTATGCGGGAACGGTAATAACTGCTTCTGTAACTTTCTCGCCGAGGTATCCTTCAGCGTCTGCTTTAAGCTTCTGAAGAATCATAGCTGAAATCTGCTGAGGTGAATATTTCTTACCGTCGATTGTTCTGCCTCTGTCAGTACCCATATCTCTCTTGATTGAAGAGATTGTCTTTTCTGCGTTTGTAACTGCCTGACGCTTTGCAGCATCACCTACAAGTCTTTCACCTGTCTTTGTAAATGCTACAACTGAAGGTGTTGTTCTTGCTCCTTCTGTATTTGCTATAACTGTAGGCTGACCGCCTTCCATAACTGCCACGCAGCTGTTTGTTGTTCCTAAGTCAATACCGATTATTTTGCTCATTGTTTTATCCTCCTGATATAATCCTTAATTTTCTTATTCTTTAATCGAAGTGTTCTTCGTAACTTCCTTTATCTAGGGTACAACCGCTACCATACTGTGTCTTAAAACCGAATCCCTGTACATGTAGCCTTTCTGAAGTTCCTGTGCTACAAAGCCTGATTCGTATTCATCGCTTGCAACCTGCATTATCGCATTGTGGAAATCCGGATTGAATTCACAACCGACTGCTTCGATGGGTTTAACTTCAAGCTTTTCAAGCTCGGTCATCAGCTGTTTGTAAATCATTCTCATGCCTTCCACATGAGGATCGCTTTCTTCCTCGGGTTTGATATTTGAAAGACCTCTTTCAAAATTATCAACGACCGGAAGTATCTTTTCGAGTACGCTCTTTGCACCGGTTTCAAACATCTGCTCTTTTTCTTTGTCTGTTCTTTTTCTGAAGTTTTCAAACTCTGCGAGCTGACGTTTTACTCTGTCTTCAAGTTCCTCTATTTTTTCCTGTTCTTTTGTTTTCTTTTCTTCTTTGGGAGAAACTTCCTCGGTTTCGGCTGCTTCGGTATTTGTTTCTTCAGCTGCCGTTTCCTCTGTAACTGCTTCTTCTTTCTTTTCTTCTGCGGCTTCTTCTTTTACGGTTTCATTAAGAATTTCTTCATTAATCTTTTTTGAATCCGCTTTGGGTTTGCCGTTCTTTTTCTTGCTGCCCACTTTCTTTTCCTCCGAAAATATTATTATCTAGTCTTCGTCTTTTTTATACATCATATCGAGCTGTGATTTTATGGTCTTTATCGTTCCGACAACCTTGTCGTAGTCCATACGCTTAGGTCCGATGATACCGATCATGCCTCTCATGCCGTCGCCGAATTCGTAATTTGCCGTAACGATACTGCAGTCCTTCATGGTCTGAATCGGTGACTCTTCTCCGATGTAAACTTTTATCTCATTCTTGCCGTCAGTGTTTGTATCATCGATAAGCTGAGTTAAGAGCTGTTTCTCTTCAAAGGCATTGATAAGATCGCTGGCTTTCTGGTTGTCCGAAAGTTCCGGATATTTAAAGATGTTGTTTGCGCCGGATGTGTAAATCTCAAGGTCTTCGTCTTCTTTAATCGTTTCGGCAACCGCATCGATTACTTCCTCGATTATGGGGCCGTACATTCCTGCCTGCTGCTTAAGCGCGGTGATAAGTCCTAAGTTTATTTCTTCAACCGAAAGGCCGTTTAAATGTGTATTAAGAAGAATATTTAATTTAAGCATTGTCTCGTCGTTAAGCGATTCGGCTACATCGATTACCGTATTCTTAATGACGTTTCCTTCTATAACGATAACGGCAAGAATATGTGAGGCATCCATTCTGGAAAGTTGAAGGAATTTAAGCACGTTTCTTGAACTTCTCGGAGCCGTTACCATTGTGGCGTAATTGGTATTTACTGCCATAAGCTTCGCAGCCTGCTTGAGCATGTGGTCAAGTTTCTCTTCCTTTTCAAGAAGCACGTCCTTTAACTGCTCCACTTCCTTTTCGTGTTCAAGCATCATCGCATCTACATAGAAACGATAACCTTTGTCCGAAGGAATTCTTCCTGCGGATGTATGCGGCTGGATTATAAATCCGAGTTCCTCGAGGTCCGCCATCTCGTTACGGATGGTTGCGCTCGAAAGATTGAGGTCCGTATACTTTGAAATCGTTCTTGAACCTACGGGCTCGCCTGTTTCAAGATAATTCTTGATTATGGCCTGAAGTATTTTGGTTTTTCTTTCATCTAATTCCATATATTTACCTTTTCTTCTTCGCCGTTAGCACTCAATTAGGTCGAGTGCTAATATCCACATTTCATACTATACAACCTCCGTCTCCTAATGTCAACATCTTTTTAAAAAACCTCGTAAAAAACATAAAAAAAGGATCCGGCGAACCGAATCCTTTTTCTTTATGACTTTAATTATGATTAGATGCCAAACTTTCCTTCAACATTACCGTTGATTACATAGTAAGCTGTGCTCTCTTCAGGCTTTACATAGATGTCAGCGCTCTTGAAATCAGCAGCTTTCTTTCCAAGGTCATATACCCATACGTCCTTAGCGATCTTTACAAGATCTTCATAGCTGTATGACTTCTCGCCAAACTGTACATAAACTGCAATCTTAGAAGCTGCTGCCTTAGGAGCTGCCTTCTTAGCGGGAGCTGCCTTCTTTGCAGGAGCTGCTTTCTTTGCGGGAGCTGCCTTCTTTGCAGGAGCTGCCTTCTTAGCGGGAGCTGCTTTCTTTGCAGG
>JAGCVT010000035.1 GCA_017962225.1 Lachnospiraceae bacterium | reverse complement strand
CTGTATAGAAAAGGATGTATGCGTAATACCCGGTGTATCTACCGCAAGCGATGTAGCCAAGGCTTATTCCCTCGGACTTAACGTGGTTAAGTTTTTCCCTGCCGAAGCAGCGGGCGGAGTTAAAATGCTTAAGGCTCTTGCGGCGCCTTACAATATGATGCGTTTTATGCCCACGGGCGGTATAGGTATCGGCAATATGGCTTCCTACTATGCGCTTAAATGTGTTATCGCATGCGGCGGAAGTTTTATGATAGATTCCAAGGCAATTAAGGAAGGCGATTTTGAGAAGATTAAAAATCTTACAAAAGATGTGATATCTGCTCTGAATGCTCTCAACTCAAATGATAGTGTGGCTGATGATAAAAAAGAGAGCATTCAGAGTAATATAAACAGCGAAAAGAAAATTGATCTGTCCGGTTTATCGGACAAAAAGATTATAACATTCGGCGAACTGATGCTTCGCCTGGCACCCGAAGGATATTTAAGATTTGTTCAGGCTGATTCTTTTGAAGCTACATTCGGCGGCGGTGAAGCAAACGTAAGTATTTCTCTTGCAAACTTCGGCGCTGATACTTCTTTTGTAACCAAACTTCCTTCGCACGAAATTGGTCAGATGGCTGTTAATTCCTTAAGAAAATACGGAGTTGACACATCTTTAATCGCAAGAGGCGGAAAGAGAGTAGGCATTTACTATCTTGAAAAAGGCGCATCACAGAGACCTTCCAAGGTTATATATGATCGCGCAGGTTCCGCTATAGCAGAAGCTTCTAAAGCTGATTTTGACTGGGATAAGATTTTTGACGGTGCGGGATGGTTTCATTTTACGGGCATTACTCCCGCGCTTTCAGACGAACTTGCTGAGATATGCTTAGAGGCATGCAGGAAAGCAAAAGAAAAAGGCATAATCGTAAGCTGCGATCTTAATTACAGAAACAAACTCTGGTCAAAAGAAAAAGCAGGCGAAGTAATGAATAAGCTCTGTCAGTACGTGGATGTCTGCATTTCCAATGAGGAAGATGCAAACGATGTATTCGGCATCAAGGCTCCAAACACCGACGTTACAGCAGGCGAGATTAATTCCGAAGGATATAAATACGTTGCAGATGAATTAAAGAAAAGATTCGGTTTTTCATATGTTGCAATCACACTTCGCGAATCGATTTCCGCAAGCGACAACAGATGGGGCGCTATGCTTTATGACGGAAGCGATTATTATTTCAGCAAGAAATACAATGTGCATATAGTAGACCGTGTCGGCGGCGGAGATTCATTCGGCGCAGGCCTTATCTACTCACTCATGCATAACGAAACTCCTAAAGATGCAATCGAATTTGCAGTAGCCGCAAGCTGCTTAAAGCATTCCATCGAAGGCGACTACAATTTCGTTTCGGTAGATGAAGTCAAAAAGCTCGCAAAAGGCGATGCATCCGGCAGAGTACAAAGATAGTGCAATTGGGGACGGTTCTAAAATGCTCAAAATGATCAATTGGGGACGGTTCTTAATTGATCAAAAAGAGCAAAATAGAACCGTCCCCAACTGCTCAAAAAAGTCAAAATAGAACCGTCCCCAAATGGTTCATTGAGAGGATAGAGTATGGAATTAACATTAAATGGTATTAAGGATAGAGAAAATTGGGAAAAAGCCGGAATCAAAATGCCGGCTTTTGATATTGAAAAGATGAAAATAAATACCGCGGAAAATCCTGTGTGGATTCACTTTGGCGCGGGTAATATTTTCAGAGGATTTGTTGCGGTTTTACAGCAGAAGCTTTTGGATGAAGGACTATCAGACAAGGGTATAATTGCAGCAGATACATTTGATTTTGACATGATAGATAAAATCTATGTGCCTTTTGACAATCTTGCGCTTTCTGTAGGCTTAAAAGCAGACGGCAATACGGATATGAGAGTTATTGCTTCAATTGCATATGCGGTTAAGTGTAATTTCGCCGACGAAGCAGAGAAAGAAAAGCTCGTAAAAGCAGTAAGAAACCCTTCGCTTCAGATGATAAGCTACACCATCACGGAAAAAGGTTATTCACTCAGAAACATGCAGGGTGAGTTGCTGCCGGTGGTTGTAAGCGATATCAATGACGGACCTGCAAAAGCTAAACATGCAATGAGCATCACAGTTGCATTGCTCCTTGAAAGATTTAATGCAGGTGCTTATCCTATAGCAGTATGCAGTATGGATAACTGCTCGCACAACGGCGAGAAATTAAAATCATCCGTGCTTGAAATAGCAAACGAATGGGCCAAGAAAGGCTTTGTTTCAAAAGAATTTATCGATTATATTTCCGATGAAGAAAAAGTTTCTTTCCCCTGGAGCATGATTGATAAAATCACTCCGAGACCTGCGAAGTCAATAGAAGAAATGTTAAACGAAAAAGGCATTGAAAACATGTCTGCAATCGTTACGGATAAAAATACTTTTATTGCTCCTTTTGTGAATGCTGAAATTCCCGAATATCTTGTAATAGAAGACAGATTTCCTAACGGCCGTCCGTGTCTTGAAAAGGCAGGAGTTTATTTTACGGACAGAGATACAGTAAACAAAACAGAGAAGATGAAAGTTACCACATGCCTTAATCCGCTTCATACGGCTATGGCAGTATTTGGGTGTCTTTTAGGATATAATCACATCGCAAAAGAAATGCAGGATGAAGACATTAAGAAACTTGTAATGAACATCGGTTACAAGGAAGGCCTTCCCGTAGTCGTTAACCCCGGAATCATAGATCCGAAGAAGTTTATCGATGAGGTAGTAGAAGAGCGTCTTCCGAATATGTTCATTCCCGACATGCCTCAGAGAATCGCAACCGATACAAGTATGAAGATACCCATCAGATTCGGCGAGACGATTAAGTCTTATTACTATTCACCTGACCGAGACGTAAACGATTTAACATTCATCCCTCTTGCAATAGCAGCATGGCTCCGATATCTCCTTGGAATAGACGATAACGGAGATCCCATGGAAGTAAGCTCGGATCCCCAGCTTGAAGATTTGCAGGACAAACTGTCCGGAATAAGATATAATGATGTCAACACATATAACGGTCAGATAAAAGATATTCTTGCAAACGAGAACATTTTTGCAATCAATCTTGTTGAAGCAGGCTTATCCGAAAAGATTGAAAACATGTTTAAGGAAATGTTAAAAGAAGGTGCCGTAAGAGCAACCCTTCATAAATATGTTGACATGTAATAAAATATCCTGACCGCCGGACAGGAGATATGTAATGAGAAAAACAATGAATTCCATAGGCTGGAAATACGGCCTTATGGCGATAGTTTATATTATACTTAATTATGGAATTTCCATTCTTTTAAGAGCGGTTGCTCCGGATTTTGTAGAGAAAAATTCGGTAATACTTACATATGCGATGATAATCTTTACCGTCGACATAGTTTGTTTTCCGCTGGTTCTTTTACTAACATCTAAAATGCCTAAAGTCGAGATTGAGAAAAAACGACTCGGCTTTGGTAAATTCCTTTTATGCGTTCTGGTAATGTACGGACTCATTCTGATTGGGGCAGTGGTAGGATCGGGCATCCATTTATTCCTCACGCTTCCTTTCAATAATGAGGAAAGTTCCAAAATGGCAGAAATTCTGATGAACTCCAACTCTTTTTTAAGAATACTTATAGTCGGCATAGTGGCTCCGATTTTTGAAGAACTCATTTTCAGAAAAGTTCTAATCGATCATGTCGCTCCCAAAGGAGAACTTGTTGCAATTCTTGCATCGGGAATTATGTTCGGACTCTTCCACGGCAACTTCCAGCAGTGCTTTTTCGCAGGTCTGATAGGCTGCCTTTTCGCATATATTTATCTGAAAACAGGAAGAGTAATCTATACTATTTTTCTTCATATGATTTTAAATACGATCACAAGCGGTATCACCATCGAACTCATAAAATGGGTTTACCGGGTGATAGAAAAAGTCGGAATAGATACCGATGCTGTTTCGTCAGGTATGGCAGATTACAGTGTTTCGCAAATTGAAGCGCTCTACCTGCCTTCACTGGCACTGCTTGGATGGGTTCTTTTCCTGATTATCTTTATGCTGTCCGGACTTGTTACTTTTATCGTTTTGGCGTGCATGAAAAAGATTAAGATTACCCGTAAAGAGGAAGATCCTTCTTTCAAAGAACAGGCTGCAAGCCTTGTTACAGCTCCATGCATGTGGATCTTTTACGTGGCTGTGGCGTTCTTGTTTGTGCTCGAGTATCTGCCACCAATTATAGACTATTTTATTAACTAAAATTATTATCCGGAGGGATTTATGGATTATATGCGTGAGGCCTTAAAAGAGGCATATGAAGGAATTAACAACCGTCATGGCGGACCGTTTGGATGCGTCATCGTAAAAGACGGTCAAATCATCGGTCAGGGTCACAACAGAGTGCTCATAAAACATGATCCGACCTGTCATGGTGAAATGGAAGCAATCAGGGATGCCTGCGAAAAAACCGGCAGTCATGATTTGACAGGGTGCGAACTCTATACCACGGCCGAGCCATGCCCAATGTGCCTCGGCGCAATACTTTGGGCTAACATTGCAAAAGTTTACTACGGCTGCAATGTAAACGACACCGACAAAATAGGCTTCAGAGACGATAAGTTTTATGATTTCTTCAACGGCGAAAAAAACATATTAATTCTCGAAGAAAGCGACAGAAAAGAGTGCAAGAAACTCTTCGATGAATACATAAAAGACAAGAAAGCTCAAAGATATTAATTTGTGGACAGCATGTTGACAACTCTTTAGTGATTTACTATAATAAAATCAAATAAAGGGCAAACTATCCGCGAGGGTAGGACGCAAAGTTGTAAACCTTAAAAGAATTAAAAGGTGGTTTAACTGCAATCAGATGAGTAGAACTTATTTGGTTGCTTTTTTGTTTATTATTTTGAAAAAAACCAGGAGGGGTGCGAATTGATGATGAAAGGGAAAGAAAAAAGAATTTTAGCATTTATTTTGACGGCAATAATGCTGTTGGCAGTTATGCCTGTTTTAAGTTTTCCGATGAGGGCAAAAGCAGATGAAGATGATAGAGACTTTTATGATGACTTTTATATAGAGCAGACAGAAGATTCTGTTATTATTACAGGTTACAAAGGAACAGCTGATGTAATTGCTATTCCTGGAACAATCCATTATTTGCCTGTAAAAATCGATATGGGCGTATTTTCCAATTGTAAAAGTATTACAAGTATTGGATTTGGAGATATATGTGAAATTGGTGATAATGCATTTGATGGTTGTGATAATCTTCAAAATGTTACATTCAATGGAGATGTGGGTGATATTGGTGAATTAGCATTTAAAAATTGTTCCAGTTTAACAAGCGTAACATTCGAAAAAGAAGTAAGCAATATTGGTTTAGGGGCATTTAGTGGTTGTGATAATCTTGAAAAAGTAATATTCAAAGGAACTGCAGGTGAAATTGGTAAAAATGCATTTGATGGTTGTGGTAAACTTCAAGATGTTACATTCCATGAAGAAGTAGGTGATATTGGTGATAAAGCATTTAATAATTGTGTTTCTTTAATTCGCATGATTTTTTATGGAGATGTAGGTGATATTGGTGATTGCGCATTTGAAAATTGTGATTCTTTACAAGATATATATTTTCAGGGGGAAGTAGGTAATATTGGTAAATCTGCTTTTTCAGGTTGTGATTCTTTAGGAGGCATAGTATTTCCTGGAGATATAGGCAATATTGGTGATGAAGCATTTATGAATTGTAAAAGTTTTTCAGCAGTAATTTTCGGAAATGTAGGTGATATAGGAGAAAGAGCGTTTGCCGGTTGTGAAGCGGGGCATATGGTATTCTCGGGAAATGTTGGAGTTATTAATGAAGGAGCATTTGAAAATTGTTCTTTTACGGAAGTAAGATTCCCTGATAATTTGAGAGATATGCCAGATACTGTCGATCTAGGGAATAATTTTTTTCCTTTGGTTCAGGGGATGTTATTTTTAGGTGATGTAGTCGAAATTAAAGAATCTGCCTTTTTAGGCAATCATAATTTTACAGTCTTGTTACCCCGAAATACAATTATTGATGAACATTCTTTTGAGGAAGAAGTAGAAGTATTGAGATATGATAGGAGTTATTCGTATACCGGACAACCTATTTCAATATCAATATTGAACGGTGCAGGCGAGGCACTTACAGAAGGTGTGGATTACGAGGCTGTATATGTAAATGGAGGTAATATTGTTTCAGAGATAAAGGATCCCGGAGATTATATTGTCTATTTTTCAAACTTTGTTGATGATAGTACTCCTACTCTTCAAATTGATTGGAAAGCGGTAGGAAAAGTAACAGTTAATCCGCTTGTTTTAACTGAAAAAAATGTTAATGTTAATTTTTCAAATCAAACATTTACATTTGACGGTTCAAATCAAGCTTCAAAGATAAAAAAAGCAATAAAAGTTGTACCGCAAGGATTCGATAATGAAATCTCGTCAAAGAATTACACAGTTTCATTTAGTAATGATGGCGGCAAGACATTCAAAGATAATTTAGAATGTTTAGAGGCGGGTTCATATGTGGCAAAGATTATTGTAAATGATACTTATATTTCAGGGGAGTTTACTAAGAAATTTGATATAAATCCAAAGTCCATTGCCAATGGAAGTATTTCTGTTAATACTGCCGATAACCTCATTTATGACGGAACCCCCAAGACTCCTAATGTTGTGGTAAAAGATGGGGAAATAACTCTTACACAGGACAATGACTACACGGTAAGTTATGACAATAATATTTTTGTTTCAAGAGATGAAAAAGGCAATGTGGTTGCAAAAGCTAAGATAACTATAACAGGTAAAGTAAATTATAAAGATAGGATTGAACAGTATTTTACAATTAATCCTAAGAACCTTACGATTACTGCAGACAGTGAAACAAAATGCATTGGAAATACAGTAACAAAAGGATCCTATACAAGTTCAGAGCTCGTAAACGGAGATGAAATTAAGAGCGTTGTTATTACGGGAAGTCAGTCTTTGCTTGGAAGCAGTGAAAATATTCCCAGTGATGCTAGAATTTATAATTCAGATAATAAAGATGTGACAGATTGTTATGACATTAAATATGTAAATGGAACTCTTACGGTAAAAGATCATGTGTTTGATCAGGAAATAGCAACAAAAGAGCATTTTGCTTCTTCCGCAACACCTTCTTCACCGGAAAAATATTACAAGAGTTGTTTATGCGGAGAAAACAGTTCGGAAACTTTCGAAGTTGGAGATCCCGAAGATTCTTTGATAATTTTTGTGAATGATGACGGAACTGAACTCCAAAAAATGGAAGTTGCATTTGGTGAAACACCTAAATATGACGATACGCCTCAAAAAGCTTCTAAAGATAATATAAATTATATTTTTAAAGGATGGACTCCGGATGTTGTTCCCGCGTGCGGAGATGCGGTATATACTGCTCAGTATGACGAGGAAGAAATAATTTATACCATATATTTTGAAACTAATGGCGGAAAACTGGATACAAACTCTGCATCAACAAACTCGCAGTTTAAACTTGATACACTTCCGGTTCCTGTGCTCGAAGGATACGATTTCATCGGATGGTTCTCGACTTCGGATAACAGCAAGATAACAAAAGAAACTGTTTTCACCAAAGATACGGTTGTTTATGCTAAATGGGAAGAAATCACGGAACCTGAAGAACCTGAGGAAGAAGAACCTGAAGAATCTGAAACTCCGCCTAATTATCTCGATGAGCTTTACTTAAAGCTTGCAATCGCAGCAGAGCTCGGCGGCAAGCAGGAAGTTTACTGGAATGTCGGAGATTCGCTTCCTTACGATGTGCTTCATTTTCTTGAACTGCATCCTGATATAACGCTTGTATTTGAATATACTTATCTGGATGTAAATTATAAAGTAATATTAATAGGAGAAGAATTATTACCCGATCCTACAGTTCCTTGGGCAGGCCCCTGGTATCTTTTAGGAGTTCCTAAAAAACAAAAGAATCAATAATAAACAAAAAACAGGTGCCGGGCACATTAGCCTGGCATCTGTTTTATTTTTTTAAGATTAAATCACACGGATTCCGGATACTTCGGATAAATCTGATTTTTGATATCCTGCATTTTTGAATCCATTTCCGTGATGGTGGTTGCACAGTCTAAAAGCTGTGCGTAGATTGACTGAGATATTTCTTCAGTCAGGTCTTTTTTGTAACGCATCTCGTGTTCGAGACTTGCCCAGAAGTCCATGGCGATGGTTCTAAGCTGGACTTCGACTTTAAGATATTCCTTGTGCTCTGAGAAGAATACGGGTATTTCCACGATCATATGATAACTTCTGTAGCCGTTGGGCTTGGGTGCACGGATGTAATCCTTGTAATTGACAAGTTTGATGTCATCCTGCTT
>JAGCVT010000006.1 GCA_017962225.1 Lachnospiraceae bacterium | reverse complement strand
GATACCTTAGTAACCGAAGTATAGCTGCCATCCACCAGATATCCGCTTCCTGAGCCGTTAGAAACTGACACATTAGGATTAAGAGTATGGGCCTCAGCAGCTTTAGCCACAATGCCTGGCATACATAAAAGAATTGCCAGCGGCAATATGTACTTACAAATTTTAATCAACTTTCTCATTAAATCTATTTCCTTCTTCCGTGTTTCTTTCCGGATTTAAGTATTACTCTAAAGGCGATAATCGTAATAATCACCGCAACAATCAAAAGAACTATCAGCAATATAGAGCCGACGCTTCCCAAAAATGTTACAGATCTGCCTACCGGACCATCCTCTCCTTCTCTGGATTCCTCCTTGATTTCAGGGGAGGGAGTTGGGGTGGGTGTCAGTTTATCAATTGCGGCATAAACCTCTGCGCCACAGGTCTTGCAAACCTTCTTCTCAAGGCCAAAGGAATCAAGAGTCGGAGCAATTATTTCTTCGCCCTCTCCAAGGTCATGTACCTTCAAAGTATATGAATCTTTAAAAGAATATCCGTCTGTAGGACAGGTGTGAAGTGTATAGCCAAAACTCTCATGGGTTCCGGCAATGACTTCAGCTGTGAAGGATGCCTCATCGGTTCCACAGTCTCCGTGAGGATAAAGATCCTTTGAGTAATCCATTGTCTCGTTTCTGAAGCTGTCCTTTGAAGGCGCCTGGCATCCGGTAAATGCATAAGTCCAGTTCAAAACCTCTCCGTTTACGGGATCACAGTAAGCTCTTCTGTTGGTATTATCCTCAAAGAAGAATATCTTGCTGTCCTGGCTTACTCTTGTATTTGTTATATATCCTGCATACTCAAAGCCCGCAGGGTAAAGGCCGTACATTACTACCATTCCGCCGCTGTGAACGTAACCGTGGTCTGAAACGTATCCTTTAAGGTTTATATCATCGTTATCAAGGTCAATATATCCTGCGGCGTAAGCACCTCCAAGGAATTCCTCATCTCTTGTGGAAGCGTCAAGATCCACGTTAACCAGGGTTGTCTCAGCCTTGGTATTAACTATCTTTCCGTTACCGAATCCAACAATACCTCCGACGCCGAACATTGCGCCCTTAACATGCAAAGAGGCATTTCCTTCAACAACGCAGTTATCAATGGTTCCGCCGTCCATGTAACCTGCTATGGTTCCCACGAAGCAATCCTTCTCTATGTTTACATCGACGTTAATTCCATAGAGACCCAGGTTCTTAACAGTACCATTTTCTATACAGCCAAAAAGGCCGGAGAAAACTGTGTCATATGTCTTCATGTTTCCGTCGTATGTGGTTCTTACTCCTTCAGAAACATCCGTAATATTCAGATTAAGCAATCCATGATTCTCTCCGTCCAGGGTTCCCGAGAAATCAAATGGTATCCATTCCTCCCCGGAGCAGTCTATGTCATTCTTTAATACATAGTTCCCTGACGGATTATCCTTCATGGCCTTCAGGTCCTCAAAGGAGTAGATGTTTATTGCTTCCGATGCCTTACTTCTTATGGGACAGGATAAAATAACTCCTGCTATTAATACGGCAAGGCTCAATTTTACAATGTTTTTCATCATTAAATCATTCTCCCGGTATACTAAACTCACTTCTACTATTCTACCACATATCAGCCTGATTAAACGAAAAAAATGCCCGAAGTGAGCAATTCACTTCGGGCACATATTTTATAAATTACTGCTGAGCAACATCCTTCATTGAGAAGCTGATTCTGCCCATCTTGTCCTTGCCGAGGCAAACAACTGTAACTGTATCGCCAAGTGTAAGAACATCTTCAACATGGTTGATTCTCTCCTTAGCAATCTTGGAGATGTGAACCATGCCTTCCTTTCCGGGAGCAAACTCGATGAATGCACCAAACTCCTTGATGCTAACAACTTTGCCCTTGAAGATCTGGCCTTCCTCAAAGTCTGTAACGATAATCTTGATCATCTCACAAGCCTTATCCATCATAGCCTTATCGGTGCCGCAAACAGATACCTTACCGTCATCTGTAATATCAATCTTAACGCCTGTACGAGCGATGATTTCGTTGATTGTCTTACCCTTCTGTCCGACAACATCACCGATCTTATCGGGATCGATAGAGATCTGAACAATCTTGGGAGCGTATTTGCTGATTTCTTTTCTGGGCTCTGCAATAGCTTTCTTCATACAGTTATCCATAATGAAAAGTCTTGCTTCACGGCATCTTGCGATAGCACCTTCAACGATAGGTCTTGTAAGACCGTGAATCTTGATATCCATCTGAATAGCTGTGATACCGTCTGTAGTACCTGTTACCTTAAAGTCCATATCTCCGAAGAAGTCTTCGAGACCCTGGATATCTGTAAGAAGGATGAAATCATCATCTGTCTCACCTGTAACTAATCCACAGGAGATACCTGCAACCATCTTCTTAATGGGAACACCTGCAGCCATAAGTGACATACATGATGCACATGTTGAAGCCATAGATGTTGAACCGTTTGATTCAAATGTTTCGGATACGCAGCGGATTGCGTAAGGGAATTCTTCCTCTGAAGGAAGTACGGGTATAAGAGCTCTCTCAGCCAATGCGCCGTGACCGATTTCACGACGTCCGGGACCTCTTGAAACTTTTGTTTCACCTACAGAGTATGCAGGGAAATTGTAATGATGCATATATCTCTTGGAAGTTTCGTTGTCATCAAGACCGTCAATCTTCTGAACCTCCGAAAGAGGAGCAAGTGTACATACATCACAGATCTGTGTCTGTCCTCTGGTGAACATGGATGAACCATGAACTCTGGGGATGATATCAACTTCAGCAGCAAGAGAACGAATCTGTGTGATCTCACGGCCGTCGGGACGCTTATGATCTTTAAGAATCATCTTTCTTACTGTCTTCTTTTCGTACTGGTAAATAGCTTCTCCTAAAATAGCAAGCCATTCTTCATTCTCGGCAAAAGCTTCTTCGAGCTTCTCTGTGATAACGCGGATATTCTCTTCTCTCTTCTGCTTTTCGTCAGTAAATACGGCAAATTCCATTTCTTCGGGAGTTACGATTTCTTTCATCTTTGCAAAGAGTTCTTCGGGAATAGCACATGATTCATATTCATGTTTGGGCTTACCAACCTCTGCAACAATCTCATTAATCCATGCGATAATTGTCTGGTTGATTTCATGAGCCTTGTAAATAGCCTCAATCATCTTTGCTTCGGGAACTTCGTTAGCACCTGCTTCAATCATGATAACCTTTTCGCTTGTTGAAGCAACCGTTAACTGCATGTCACCGTTCTTCCACTGTTCCTGATTAGGGTTGATAATGAATTCTCCGTTAATCAAACCAACCTGAGTTGTAGCGCAGGGACCGCAGAAAGGAATATCTGAAATTGATGTAGCAATTGCTGAACCAAGCATAGCAACAAGCTCGGGACGGCACTCGGGATCAACGCTCATTACGAGGTTGTTTAAAGTTACATCGTTTCTGTAATCCTTAGGGAATAAAGGTCTCATGGGACGGTCAATTACACGGCTTGTAAGAATAGCGTTCTCTGAAGCCTTACCTTCTCTTTTGTTGAAACCTCCGGGAATCTTTCCTACAGAGTATAATTTCTCTTCGTACTCAACGGAAAGAGGGAAAAAGTCGATTCCGTCTCTGGGCTTCTCTGAAGCTGTAGCAGTAGAAAGAACCGTTGTGTCGCCGTAATGCATAAAAGCGGCGCCGTTTGCCTGAGCGGATACTCTTCCGACATCTACGGATAATGTACGTCCGGCAAGTTCAAGACTAAATGTTTTAAATGCCATTTTTCTTCTCCTTTAAATATTTTTTACTTAAGGCAGAAGTGCCGAAACTACTGAAAATATCACCAAATAAAAGCTATTTCATAACACTTTCAGTGGCTTCGGAATGAACTTCTGCCAGGTTACACTTTGTTACTTCTAATTAAACACATTAAGGCGGACAATAAATGCCCGCCTGTAGGTTTAATTACTTTCTGAGACCAAGTTTCTCAATAAGAGCACGATATCTTTCGATATCAGTATTCTTAAGGTAAGCAAGTAAGCCACGACGCTGACCGACTAACTTAAGAAGACCTCTGTTTGAGTGGAAATCCTTGGGATTCTTTTTCATATGCTCTGTGAGCTCCTGAATACGAGCTGTAAGAACAGCGATCTGAACTTCAGGTGAACCTGTATCGCCTTCGCTGCGAGCATATTCAGCAATAACTGCCTGCTTTTTCTCTTTGGAAATCATTCTTTTTTCCTCCTGATAATTATTTACTGCTAAATCCAGGTCGTAAGTCGGAGTGTCAAACAACTTAGATTTAGTTCGCATACAAAAGAAATATTAACATAAAATATTTAATATGTAAACAAATATTTATTTTTTGTCTTCTTCTGTATTTTCTTTCTCGTTAGAAAACTGTCTTTTATGTTCTTCTGCAATCTGTCTGACTTCATCTTCTGCTTCGATAAATACCTGAGCAACGATTGGATCAAAATGAGTACCTGAACCCTTTCTTATGATATCCATGGCATCTTCAAACTTCATGGCAGGCTTGTAAACTCTTGCTGACACAAGTGCGTCAAATACATCGGATACAGCCATTATACGAGCTGACAGAGGAATATCTTCTCCCTTTAAGCCGTAAGGATAACCTGACCCGTCGTATTTCTCATGATGGTAAGCTGCGATATTCTTTGCTTCTTTTAGATAATCGGAAGTCGATGAAATCTTCATCGCATTGTCGATAATAATCTCACCTTCGGTTGTATGCTTCTGCATTTTCTTAAATTCATCGTCATCAAGTCTTCCGTTCTTATTAAGTACAAGATCGGAAACCTTAATCTTACCTACGTCATGTAAAGGCGCTGAATTTGCAACTTCATAAATATATTCATCAGTAAGAATATCCGTAAAATATCCTTTTTCTTTTAACTTTCGTAAAAGAAGTTCAACGTAAGCCGTTGTCTTTTTGATATGGTCTCCTGTACTCTTATCACGGCTTTCCACAAGGTCTGCCATAATATAAATAAGACCGTTCTGCATCTTGGAGATTTCTTCGCTCTTTCTCTTTACATCTTCTAGATACTCGACAGTTTCTCCGAATGTCTTCGAAAGAGAATCATAAAGAGTCTCAATTTCATCACCTGTAGAAATCTTTAGTTCGTTAATTCTGTCAACGCCTTTTTCAAGTGCCTCATCATTGTTATAAGCGAATTTTCTTGCAGCAAATGTCATGGCATCAATAGGATATGTTAAGTTAAACTGCATATGCCACATGCAGTAAACAAGAATCATTATAAAGAAGCCTAAGAACAGCGATAATACTTTTACGAGGAAGCTTATACCGTTGGTTGTAACCTGCTCCATACTGATATCCGCACATGCATAGCAGACACATTTATGATTGGAGTCATAAACCGGTTCGTAGCAGGTAAGAAGCCAGCCGTACGTATCATCGGAAATCACAGGCTTAATTTCCTGACCGGAAAGAAGGGATGGAATATAATCGGCAAACGATTCGTCAAATTCAACTATATCTCCGAGTTTTCCGCCTTCTGTTTCTTCGGTATCCAGATCAAATACAACATGACATCCGTCAGGCATAATTTTATACACGTAAATGTATTTTATATCAGGCGAACTGGATTTTATTTTACGAAGTTTGTTCATCGTATCTGCATAATCTACCGAGCCTGTTCCCTCTTCGAAATATTCGTCTACTCTGTCACCGTCTACCGTACTTGCAACAAGGGATGCTACGTTTTTAGCTGTAAAGGTATACTGCTCATACGCAAAACTCTGATACAGAATATAACTGATTGCAGTCGTAACAGAAGCAACAAATACCATTACAGCACCGATGATAAAGATAATCTTTGTTCTTAAAGGTGCTTTTCTGCTTGAATTATTATGAACCTCTTTAATTTCATCTTTGTTAAGAGGTTTCTGCTTCCAGTGAGTAAGCGCCAGCATGGAAGCGAACTTCTCGGGAACAATTTTGATTACGATAAATACAATTACTACAGTAATGGATTTATCAAGCAAATCTATTGCGAAATCGGAAATCAACTGAGCAAAGAAAACATTGACCTTTCCGCTGGCAAGAAGTGACTGTGCAAAAGGAGCAGATATTCCCTCTCCTAATCCGAATCCGTACATAAAATATGTAAGGAGTGAACCGATCACACCGCCGATAAACGCAAATACAGGAATAGTTAAAATAGCTTTATAGAATTTATCAAAGAATCCTTTATCATAAAAGTACCTTGCGGTAACAGAAAGAAGAACGCTGATTACTGCATAATAAGCATTCGCAGGATCCGCTGTGAAATTGATAATATTTGAACAGTATCCGACGATAATGCCGGGAAGATATCCACCGAGAATCGATGCCAAAAACGTTCCTACACTGTCGAGGAACAAAGGGAGATGGAAATGACCAACAAGTCTGTTTAATCCGATATTTATAAGGATAAAAAGACCATAAAAGACAACACGCTTAATAAATGACTTAAATCCGCCTGAATTACCCTCTTTTTCCATAAGAGCCCCTTTCGTTAATCACACAGAAAAAAGTAATTAAATCGAAACTTTCAATCAGATTTATTATATCCAAAATAATTTTAAAATAAACGGATTTTACATAGTTTTATGCTTATTTAATAAAATAAAAATACGTTAGTCATTTTATTGTCTTATATTAGTCTGTAATTCGTTCTGAATATGTTTATTTACTATTTCTTTCTTAAATTTCTTCTTACACGATTGATATGTCTTTCAAACTCTCCGCTGTCCAAAAGATCTGAAACCGCAAGCTGCTCAAGTGTAGGTACGGGACAGGAATAAAACGATGTTTTTTCTTCAAATTTATCAAGCAGATTCAAAGGAAGCAGCATATACGCCATTCTTAAAGAAGGAGAAATTGTCCTCGTAAAAGTATTAACATATATTACGCAGCCGTTTTTATCCATAGAGAAAATAGTATCAACCGCTTTTCTGGACGGGGTAAACTCCGACTCAAAGTCATCTTCTATTATTATTCCGCCTCTTTCGTTTGCCCATTGAAGATATTCGTTTTTCTTACCCGCAGAGGCGCTGACACCGGTAGGGTAACTCCTGTACGGAGTAATATGAAGAATACCGGCTCTGCTTTTTCTTAATTCGCTGCTTTCAATACCGTCCTTACCGAGTTTAAGTGTCTCCGTGGTTACACCGTCAGATTCATATACTTCCTTAATTCTCGAATATCCTGGTGTTTCAATTCCGTATATTACATCGGTACCGAGAGTTCTTACTATCATTGCATAAAGATACTCCGCTCCCGCACCGATCATTATCTGTTTGGGCGATACACGAATATGTCTGCTTCGTAAAAGATATTCACTGATTGAATTTCTTAATTTTATTATTCCGAAAGTCGGTGATTTCTGCATAATTTTCTCAGATTCAGTAGATAAAACATGTCTCACCGTTTTGGCATAAACATCAAACGAAAAATAATACAATTCGTCCTTAAAAGAATCATTATATATTTTAATGGGTGAAGAACCTTTATCGGATATTTCAGTGTTTTTGTTTACGATATTCTGATTTCCGTAAAAAGTATCTCCCGCCTCATAAACTACAAAATATCCGCTTTTTTCAACGCTTTCAATATATCCTTCATCTAGAAGAAGCTCGTAAGCATGCTCCACGGTAATTATGCTGACGCCCCACTGATCCGCAAGTGTTCTTTTTGAAGGCAGTTTTGACCCTGTTTTATATATACCTTCCGTTATTTCATTTTTAAGACTTTCGTAAATTGATAAATATTTTTTCATAATCTTTCTGGTCTTATAGTAAAATATATCTCTGTTATTTTTATATATCCAAATTGATAATATTCTTTTTTAATTATTTTTTCAATAAAAAAGGGACCTAACATTTTTCAATGTAAGTCCCGTTATTTCTTTTATGAGTTTGATTAAATCTCGGAAAAATCTCCGTTTGCAGTTTCAACTTCGTAATTGCCAAAACCGTATTCAGGCTCATTTTTCATTATTGTAAGAAGGAAGATTGCATAAACCAGCGGAACAAAGAATCCGATGATCGAAAGAACAAGTGCTTTCTCAGATTCGGTACCGAATGTAACATGGATGTCGTACATCTTTCTGATGCTTACTGCACAAATAAATACAGCAAGTGCTACATCCAAAAGCTGACCGAGGATCGGTACAAGGTTTAATCCTGCAATAATTCCGGACCCAAAGTAAATTGCAATTACCGAAATAATAGCAACAGTGGCTCTCTTGTCTGTATCGACAATATTGAAAATCTTGAAGTTTCTCTTGGGTAATGTGAATTCAAGATATGTCTGAGCGATGGGAATGAAAGCAAGCCAGGGATATTTATGTCCGGCATTCTTAGCCATTGTAAACAGAGCAATCGCGGGAAGAAGGTATCCTGCAAGAAATGCGGTAAGACCAATAATACCGGCTACAACAATTGTAATAGTGTAAGTAAACAAAGATGCAATAAATGTTATCATTTTTATTCTCCTAAAATAAAGGGAAAGCTCATCGCTTTCCCTTTGATGAAATAATTAGTTTCTTGCGATTGCAGCCTGTGCAGCGGCAAGTCTTGCAATAGGAACTCTGAAAGGTGAACACGATACATAATCAAGTCCGATCTTGTCACAGAATTCAACTGACTGAGGATCTCCGCCATGCTCACCGCAGATACCAATATGGAGGTTAGGATTTACAGGCTTACCGAGTTTGATAGCCATCTCCATAAGTTTTCCAACACCGGTCTGGTCAAGCTTAGCAAAAGGATCGTTCTCAAAGATCTTTGTATCATAGTAAGCTTCAAGGAACTTACCGGCATCGTCTCTTGAGAAACCGAATGTCATCTGTGTAAGGTCATTGGTACCGAAGCAGAAGAAATCGGCTTCTGTAGCAATCTCGTCAGCTGTAAGAGCAGCTCTGGGGATTTCAATCATTGTACCTACTTCATACTTAAGATCAACGCCTGCAGCTTTGATTTCAGCATCAGCTGTCTCAACTACGATCTTCTTAACAACCTTTAATTCCTTAACATCACATACAAGAGGAATCATGATTTCGGGCTTCATGTTCCAGTCGGGATGAGCCTTTGAAACATTGATAGCTGCACGAATAACTGCCTTTGTCTGCATCTTGGCAATTTCAGGATATGTAACTGCAAGACGGCATCCTCTGTGACCCATCATAGGGTTGAATTCATGTAATGAATCGATATATTCTTTAATCTTTTCTACGCTCTTGCCCTGGGAATCGGCGAGTTTCTTGATATCAGCTTCTTCAGTAGGAACGAACTCATGAAGAGGAGGATCAAGGAATCTGATGGTAACAGGACATCCTTCAAGTGCTTCATATAACTGTTCGAAGTCACCCTGCTGATAAGGAAGGATCTTTTCAAGAGCAGCTTCTCTCTCTTCTTCCTTGTCGGAGCAGATCATTTCACGGAATGCAGCAATTCTGGATTCCTCGAAGAACATATGCTCTGTACGGCAAAGTCCGATACCTTCTGCACCGAGTTCTCTTGCTTTCTTTGCATCAGCAGGAGTATCAGCGTTTGTACGAACCTTAAGTGTTCTGTATTTGTCGGCCCATGCCATAACACGACCGAATTCACCGGCAATCTTTGCATCAACTGTTGCAATCTTACCGTCATAAATATTACCTGTTGTACCGTCGATTGATAACCAGTCGCCTTCATGGTATTCCTTGCCTGCAAGAGTAAACTTCTTGTTAGCTTCGTCCATAGCGATTTCGCCACAACCTGATACACAGCATGTACCCATACCACGTGCAACAACTGCTGCGTGAGATGTCATACCGCCACGAACTGTAAGGATACCCTGAGCAACCTTCAT
>JAGCVT010000034.1 GCA_017962225.1 Lachnospiraceae bacterium | reverse complement strand
GTGCACACCTGCCTCGAGTAACTGTTTCATTGAAATAACGCTCATTTAATTTTCCTCCTTGGTTTTTCCTCCGTATGCTTTTAGCCAAACCCTTTGGGCACCAAGGCTTAAAACAGCATACGTGTGTATTTATAGCGCAACATACGGATTATAACATAAGAAAACCCCTTTATGCAAGGGGTTTCTTTAAACATCATAAAAGAAATAAAACTATTTAATTCCGCACAGATATTTGGCTATTGTTTCGAAATCAGAACCCGAAGGTATATCAAACGAACCGACTCTTAATTTTTTGTCATATCCGTTCTCGCAAAGATATTTGTTAAACTCTGCATCGCTCTCAACAAGACCTGCATTCTTAACCGCAAGTGACACCGATTCCGAGCTCATTCCGGATCTGACTTCAACCTTTACGGTTTCTCCCGATACGTTATCTGGAGAAGTATCTGTTGTATTGTCTGTTACATTAGTTTCCGCATTATCATCTGAAACAATCGTATCATCAGGTTTAGTATCTTCAGATGTGTTTGCTGCGTTCTCTTCTGTAGTGTTGTTTTCAACTGCAGTATTATCTGCTGTGGCTTTATCTTCCGTTGTTTCTGCTTTTACGGGCTCAGCTGATTTATCTTTTGAATCTGCCTCTGCGCTTTCTTTCGTTTCCTCAACATTAACAGCAACAGTTTCAGTACTCTGATTTACTGCAGAAGCTTCAACCATTCCAAGCTCTTTCGCTTTTTTTATAACATCCGCATCGGACATACCTTTATTCATATTTCCGGCTATTATAAGTATCAGAGAAGCAACTATAATGCCCACTCCGATACCTTTAAGATAAGTTTTAACATTCATAAAAGATTTAATCCTTAAAAGTAATTACATATTTGCCAAATCAATTACAAGCTTAACTTCGCCTACACCGATTCCGAGTTCTTTGGCGATAGCCACATTGCTCTTGCCTTCTTTGTAAAGTCGAAGTATTTCATCGGTATTCTTGCTCGCAAAAGAGATTGAATCAGCACTTCTTTTAACCGTCTTCTTTGTATTTCTCTTGGACTTTTTGGATATCTTGTAATCGGAAGTTTCTTCAGCTTCTACTTTTGTTTCATCAGGAATACCTGTCTCATTTTCATCAAGACCTTCTTTTAAGATCTTAATCAAATCATCTTCAGGATCATCTGATAAAACTCCGGTAAATCCATCATCAGAATAATCTGAAACTGTTTCTGAAATCAGTTCTTCAACATCGACTTCTGAATCATTATTAGTTTCTTCAATCACAGTTGTTTCTGCAACTTCTTCAGCCTTCTCAGCCTCAGCCTTTATCTCAGTTTCTTTCTGCTCAATTTCACTAATAAGCTCAGGCTTAGTCTTCTCAATATCAGCCTTCGCTTCATCCTTAGCAGATTCAATAGCCTTCAACGCATCCTTAGCTTCATCGAGGTTGCTCTTTGTCTTTTCAACTTCGGCCTTGGCCTCATCCTTAGCTGACTCAATTGCCTTCAAAGCATCCTTAGCTTCATCAAGGTTACTCTTGGTCTTTTCAACTTCAGCTTTAGCCTCGTCTTTTGCAGTCTCTAAAGCTTTCAAAGTATCTTTTGCTTCATCAAGCTCAGACTTCGTCTTTTCAATATCAGCCTTAGCTTCATCCTTAGCGTTCTCAATTGCCTTAAGAGTATCTTTTACTTCATCGTGATTTTTATTGATACTGCCGATAGCGTTCTCGCTGCATTCCGTAACGGCTTTAATCTTTTCGTCAGATATGCTCTCGATGCCTTTCTGAGCCTTTTCCATATACTCATTCATTTCGTCTTCGAGAGATTTTTTAAGGTTCTCTTTATATTTCTCAAGATCCTGATCTATAAGATCATGCATTCTCTTGATTTCTTTTTTCTCTTCCCAGCTGGCTTTGGTTTTGGGTCTTTCCGGAATGAAAAATCCGGCTATAAGGCATCCTGCACCTATAATCAGTAAAATTATTTCAAGTAAAGTCATACCCTTAACTCCTAAAAAATAATTTGTAACTCGTAAAATAAAAAACAAATCATTTAATCAAAAACCATCGTGTATTTTCCGAGGATTCCCTTCATCTTAAACAAGGCTTTCGTGTGAAGCTGTGAAACACGGCTTTCGGAAACTTCAAGCACATTGCTTATTTCTTTTAAGGTGAGTTCTTCGTAGTAATATAAAACGACTACGCTCTTTTCTTTTTCGGTAAGAATTTCAAGAGCCTCAACAAGTTTTTTCTTAAGTTCTTCTTTTAAGAAAGCATTTTCGGGCGAATCAAAATGTCTGCTCGCACCGCCTGATTCGTTCGAAATATCAGCACCTGTCTCCAGATATTCATTCAAAGAAACCACATTGCTTGCTTTGCACTGTGTCTGCCATTCGGTAAGTTCGTCTTCGCTGATACCGATTCTTTCGGCTATCTCGTTTTCATTTGCAGGTCTTCCAAGCTCATTCTCCAAATCGCGCATTGCTGCATCAATCTGTTTCTGACGCTGTCTGACGGTACGGGGAATCCAGTCCAGCTTTCTTATCTGATCAAGTATCGCACCACGGATTCTTAATGATGCATAAGTTTCAAACTTAACATCTTTATCCTGATCGTACTTATCAATCGCATCAATCAGGCCGAAAATACCATAACTGCAAAGGTCCTCGTAATCAACACTGTAGCCTAAATACATACTAAGTCTGCCTGCTACCGCTTTTACGAGCGGAATATACTCTACTATGAGTTTATCCCTTGAAGCGTCGGATTTCTCAGCTTTGTAGTTTTCCCATAATTCTTTTTTTGAAGTCTCATCCATTAAGCATATCCCCAAGTTCAAGTAAGATAATCTTCCACAACATATTATTATACCACATTCATGCCTGTCATGTGTGCAAACAAAGCTTGTCCATGTAGAATATTATGAAAAACCATTGTATATTTTGACTAAATGAAAAAGCCTCAGGCGTTATTTTACGCCCAAGGCCTGTATTATATATTAACTAACTCTCGAGTTTACGTTTCTTTCTCTCTTCTTCAAAGATGTATTTGATAATCATGACTCTTTCATCGTTCTGTATATTCACGAACTGACATCTTATCTCAAAATCCGCATCCGCCAAAGGATTATCAAGAGGTTTAACAGCAAGTACCTTGGCTATATGGCAGAATTCTCTGCCTTCAATAATCGAATAGTTGGTAATAATCAGATCGTTCGGCTCGCAGATATCTTTGGTAATAAATCTCATTCCGCCGCCGGAAATATTAACCACCTCTGCATCAGACATCGGAAGTTCCATGAATTTGATTTCTTTCTTCTCCTTAAAATCAGCTATTTCATCCTGTGCCAGGAGTCTGAACTTAATCGGAAGCATGCAGGAATAACGGTAATATTCTCTTCGCTGATATTTTACGAGATTGGAAATGATTTCGATTTCCAAAAGAGACTTTTCGCCCTCTTTGTAACGGTTAACAACACGAACAATACACTGGAAAAGACCTTCAGGAGTGAAGATGTGAATATCGTATTCACTGCCTACAGGTAAAAGAACTGTATTCCCCTGCTCAACAGGCATATTAACCACAAGACGGTCATCAGAGATAATTTCTACTACTTTGGATTCATATTTCTTCTTAAGATAACTTCCGTCATCCTGAAGAACTCTGTCAATGACTTCAAGTTCAACCTTGGAGCCCAAAGCAATATATTTGCTTAAAAGTAACCCGTTATCTTTCATACTTACCCCTCATAAAATAATAAGAAAACTGTATCCAATTACTTAATTAATTATACATCAAAAAAGGAAAAGTATCAAAACTTTTCCTTTTGTTTTTTATTCAATATAATCGCAGCCTTCTTTGGTGCAGACCTTTTTGTTTCCGCGTTTAGTAAGCGGATAAGAACACTTCGGACACTTCTCTTTAAGAGGTCTCTGCCATGACATGTAATCACAGTCCGGAGCGCCTTCGCAGCCGTAATATGTTCGGCCTTTCTTGGTCTTTCTTACAACGATATCTTTGCCACACTTAGGACATTCAACACCGATTTTTTCGAGGAATGATTTTGTATTGCGGCATTCGGGGAAACCGGGGCAGGCTAAGAACTTACCGTGAGGTCCGAATTTAAATACCATCTTACGTCCGCAAAGTTCGCATACTTCATCACTTTCCTCGTCCTGAACCTTAACATGCTCAAGTTCTTTTGTAGCCTTGTTAACTGCTTCGTCAAGATCGGGATAGAAATTTGCAACCACAGTCTTCCACTGAACAGTGCCTTCTTCGATAGCATCAAGAAGTTGCTCCATATTGGCAGTAAAGCTTACATCCACGATAGTGGGAAAAGCTTCTTCCATCATGTTGTTAACCACTTCGCCTAAATCGGAAACATAGAGGTTCTTGTTTTCCTTAAGCACATAGTGTCTTGCCATGATTGTTGTAATCGTGGGAGCATATGTGGAAGGACGGCCGATGCCTTGCTCTTCCATTGCTTTTACGAGGCCTGCTTCAGTAAAATGTGCGGGAGGCTGTGTGAAATGCTGTTCACCGTCGAGTTTATCGAGTTTAAGTTTGGATTTCTTATCCAGTTTATTGGCTAATGCGTTCTTATCATCCTTTTCATCTTCATCGGATGTATAAACAGCTCTGTAACCGTCAAATTCTATCTTTGAAGCACTTACCTTGAATGTATAATCCTTGGCAGCAATCTTTGTGGATACTGTATCGAATACGCATGGAGCCATTCTGGATGCAAGAAATCTCTTGTAAATAAGAGTATAGAGTCTTAACTCATCTCTGCCGAGATACTCTTTCATCATCTCAGGAGTTCTTAAAAGATCCGTAGGTCTGATAGCTTCATGAGCGTCCTGAATCTTCTTGCCTGTGCCTTTGCTCTGCTCAACAGGATTGTTGTAGTTCTCGCCGAAGTTCTTTGTAACATAATCCTTGGCAGACTTTAAAGCTTCGTCTGAAACTCTGGTTGAATCGGTACGAAGATATGTGATTACACCGACTGTGCTCTTGCCGACATTAACTCCTTCGTAAAGGCTCTGTGCGATACGCATTGTCTTCTGTGTAGAGAATCCGAGTACCTTACTTGCTTCCTGCTGAAGAGTAGATGTCGTAAAAGGAAGAGGTGAGTTTTTCTTTCTGGTGCCGCTTTTTACTTCAGCAACCTTAAACTCTGCGCCCTTTAATTCCTTCTTAATTGCCTCTACCTGCGCTTTATCGGTTAATTCGACTTTCTCATCGCCTTTACCGTAAAAAGCAGCCACAAGGGGCTTTTTCTCGCCTTCAACGGTAAGGTGAGCATCAAGTGACCAGAATTCCTTGGGAATAAAAGCATTTATCTCATCTTCTCTGTCGCAAATCATCTTCAAAGTAACAGACTGAACACGTCCTGCAGATAAGCCTCTTTTAATCTTTGCCCATAAAAGAGGTGAAATTCTGTATCCAACCATACGGTCGAGCACACGACGTGTCTGCTGAGCATCCACAAGGTTCATGTCGATGTCACGGGGATTCTTTAAAGCTTCCTTTACTGCTGACTGTGTAATTTCGTTAAATGTAATACGGGCAACTTTCTTCTCTTTTAGGTTTAAAGCTTCATAAAGATGCCAGCTGATTGCCTCTCCCTCACGGTCAGGGTCAGTTGCAAGATAAATCTTGTCTGCTTTCTTAACTTCCTTACGAAGATTTGAAAGTACATCGCCTTTACCGCGAATCGTTATATATTTAGGATCAAAATTTTCGTCAAAACCGAGCTGGCTCTTGGGCATATCTCTGACATGACCCTGTGAAGCAACAACTTCATAATTTGAACCCAAAAATTTCTTAATTGTCTTAACCTTGGCAGGTGATTCCACTATAACCAAATACTTTGCCATAAAAAACTCCAATCAATATTTCGCATTATATATAGAAGAAAAAGCGAAATATAATTCCCTTTCTACATTACACAATAAATGAATTTACACTATAAAAATGCATTTGACAAGTAAAAGATTTATAAAATAGAAATTTTATGGCAATAAAAAATGCCATTTGTAGGACACAAACGGCATTTTATAGGTTCGATTATTAAGAGGTTTTTATGAAACTTGAAACGAGATTTACCGGGTAAGTCTGTGCAAGTTTTTTCTTTAAAACCTTCGGAAATGTAACAGTAAAATACTTCTTTAACATCTTCGTTAAAGTCTTTGTAAAAGCCTGTTTAAACGAAAGTTTGAATACAAACCAGCTTATAGGTCCGACAAGAATGATGAAGAACCATTTTATGATAAATCCGATAAACAGAAGCAGGTTCTTAAAAAGAAACTTTGTAACCGGATTGTTTACCAGAAGATATATGCTTTTAACAGTTTTAAAAAATCCAATCATATCCATCCCCAAAATTGTTTACTGAATATTATTATACCACAGAATGAGTTTTAATCCAATTCATTAACTTGAGTAAATCGTTAAATAAATCGGCAAAAGTACATATAAGAAAATGACATATCTTACAAGTGCAACAGGTCCTAAAAGAAATGTTGCAAAATATACTAACGCAAAGATAAATAACGGGAAATATTTAAATTTTTTCTTTTCGATTACATATCCAAAGAATGTCAGGAACAGCCAAAGGAACGAACCCGGCGAAACAAGGTAAGAACTTATGGACCATTTCCTGGAAAAGATTGAAGCTTCAATATTTTTATGATAATCATAAACGAATTGAAGCTGCGAATTCATAACGGCCGGCTCATAACACGTGACAGGCCAGTAACCTTTTCGCCCGTCAGGATAAAGTGTCAGTTCAAAGCCCGGATACCACAGACCACAGTTTAACGAAAGGAACGCGTCCGTATATATTCCTGCATTTTCTTTTAACAGGCGGAAATACATTTCGTTTACTTCTTTTTTATTTTCTTTATAGTAATTCATATCAACTGTAGACTTCGGAATATCAGCGATATAAGGCAGATACACTCTTCCTTCTTCGGGGAAAAGTCTTTCTATCATCGATTTGTCGGAATCAGACATAACTCCGTCTTCTCTGGTGTATACAGCCATTAACTGCTGGATAGGTACAGAATACTTTTCACGTCCATCAGGTTTGTAAGAAGCAAATTCCGGCACAAAAATCAGTTTATAAATTAGAAATCCAACTATAAAAACCGTAGCAGTTATGCCGATGAGCCATTTCTTTTTCTTAAGCACAAATACGAGCGGAATGATAAAGAACGGAATCACGTAAATACAGTTATTTCTGAAAATACACATTCCGTTTATGCAAAGTCCTAGCATAATTGCAATAGAAACAAGTACAACAGGCTTATTGCCTTTGCCCTGAGGCATATGCGCAGGCTTGTTAATAATATCAAGCATCATCAGCGACAGAATAACAGCGAATATAAAATCAATCAGGAAATACGTATCTTTTGTAACGGATAAAACTTCCCAGACAATGGGCGGGAAGAAACCGAGATAAGCAATTGCAACGAAGAAAATAACAGGATTACGAGCCTTCTTAAACAGGTATGAAACTATACATGAAAAAGCAAGTACACACTGAATAACCTGAATAATTACAAATACTGCAACACCGTGATTAATCGAATAAGGATCGCTTGATACTGCTTTTATGATTGATCCTAGCAAAACAGTATGGAGAATCGGATGGAACTCCGACATATTGTTGCTGAGATAACTTAAATACTGTGTTCTGGCATCAAATGCAAAAATGCCGGGATAAAGTCCAAGAAACTGAATCGTATAAATTGCTCCAAGAAGAATAAAAGATATAAGAAATCTGTAATTGAAAAGAAAACCAATAAAGCCTTTCTGCTTAACCGGTCCTTTCAAAACTTTGCCTTCTGCCTGAGCCTTTTTTGCAGCTTCCATGGCAGCTTCCATGGCTTCTTTTTCTTTCCCTTTTACGAGCTCGGAGATATCGTCAAGATGCGAATAAACCACATAAAGAATAACTAAATGCAGCGCAAAAAGAACGAATAAAACGAAGAAATAGACATATGAAAAATTGTATCTGGAATATTTATCAAACTGAATTCCGAAAACCGCAAAAATAGAAAAAAGGTAAGATAAAACGCAGATAATTATCTTCCTTTTTGTCGAGATATTTTTTAATTTAAAAAAATACGATTTCTCTCTGTCCATAATACATATCTATCCAAATAAATATATTGGTATTATATCATATTATTAAAAAATATAATATAAAATAATAATGTGAGCAAAAAGCCCACATTATTATTTTTAATCTACAATTAATACTGATATTTTACTCTGTCCAAAGTAAATCATCCGAAACTGTCTCGTTAGTATCGAAAGTATTAATTTCAGAAACACCTGAAACCGTATCTCCTGATAATTCCTGAATCAACAAATCAGTCATTTTATTAACATCAGTTTCAATAGAAGCGTTAGTATCTGATTCTTCTATATCCAGATAAATAACAATATCGTAATTTGTAATTGAATCATCAACAGAAAGAACCTCTGTTATAGCATCTGCCATATTCGTAACGGATTCATAAACTTCTGAAGAATCGGAAACAACGAGATTTGATTCATCAATTACAATTTCAGTAACATTCTCATCAATAACAATCTCTTCTTCTATTTCATCAACAATCTCAGGCATATAAGTTACTTCAAGACTTACAGTATTATAATCTATTCTGGTTTGAGTGCCATCTTCAAAATCAATATTCTCGATCTCAAACTTACCTGCTCCATAATAGTACCTGTATGCATCCTGGATCGTAACCTTATCATTAACACTATAAGATACAACCAAATTATTATCTACTCGTTCAAGACTGACATCATTTAATGAAATGCCTTTACCAAAGAGTATTCTGTCTGCTCTTGAGTCTGTATACGAATCATGGAAATCGTAGATCGTATCCTCTCCGTCTCCAAGGTTGAATACATATGTATCGTTATGATATCCGCCTTCGAGTCTGTCAGAGCCTTCTCCGCCTATAAGCGTATCGTTTCCGTTTCCGCCATAGATTGTATCGTTTCCTTCATCTCCGTAGATTGTATCTGCTCCGTCATTTCCGGATATAGTATCGTTTCCTCCAAGTCCATGGATTGTTTCACTATAGTTATATCCTACCGCTGATCCGAAGCCGCTTATTGTATCGTCTTCTTCTGTTCCGTCAAGCTGGTTTGCAAGGTTTGCTATCTCGCTAAGTTCATACTTCGTTCCGTCTGCAAACTCTACTGTCTCTATCATGAACTTTCCTTCACCATAGTAGTATCTGTATGCATCTTCAACGGTTACCTTATCGTTT
>JAGCVT010000033.1 GCA_017962225.1 Lachnospiraceae bacterium | reverse complement strand
TAAGGGAACACATTACGATATTTACAAAAAACTCGGTGCCCATATCACCACCAGAGGCGGCAAGCAGGGAGTTTTCTTTGCTGTATGGGCGCCCAATGCAAAAGAAGTTTATGTCATCGGTTCTTTTAACGGATGGCAGGAGAATCAGTATCCCATGGAAAGAATGGGAGAAATAGGAATTTATACCACCTTTATCAAAAATGTTAAAAAAGGTGACATGTATAAATTCCTAATTTTAACGGAAGACGGTCACAAGCTTTACAAGGCGGATCCTTATGCAAATGCAGCAGAATTAAGACCGGGAACTGCATCCGTAGTTACGGACATTTCCGAGTTTAAGTGGACCGACACCGTATGGATGAATTCGCGTGCAACGAAAAATCTCTTCAAGGAGCCCATGGCCATTTACGAATGCCACATCGGTTCATGGATGAGACATCCCATCCCCGACAGGGACGGTTTTTATTCGTACAGGGATTTTGCGGACAGAATAGTAAAATATCTCAAGTCTTTAAAATACACCCACATCGAACTGATGGGTATTGCAGAGCATCCCTTTGACGGTTCATGGGGCTATCAGGTAACGGGTTATTATGCACCCACATCAAGGTACGGCTCGCCCGAAGATTTCCAGTATCTGGTAAACACTCTTCACAAAAACGGTATCGGTATTATCCTTGACTGGGTTCCTGCACATTTCCCGAGAGATGCGCACGGCCTTGCTGAGTTCGACGGCACATGTCTTTACGAACATCCCGATCCCAGACTGGGCGAACATCCCGACTGGGGCACCAAGATATTCAACTACGGCAAAAACGAAGTCAGAAACTTCCTTATTGCCAACGCTTTATTCTGGATAAAAGAGTATCACATCGACGGTCTTCGCGTGGATGCGGTTGCTTCAATGCTCTATCTTGATTACGGCAAACAGGCGGGCGGATGGGTTCCGAACAAATACGGCGGAAACGAAAACCTCGAAGCAATTGAATTCTTCAAACATCTGAATTCAATCATAAGAGGCGGCTTCCCCGGAGTATGCACCATTGCCGAAGAGTCTACCGCATGGCCTAAAGTTACGGCAGCTCCCGAAGACGGCGGCCTCGGATTTACCTTCAAATGGAATATGGGCTGGATGCATGATTTCTGCGAATACATGAAGCTGGATCCGTATTTCAGAAAGAACAATCACAACAAGCTCACATTTGCAATGAGCTACAATTCGGCTGAGAATTATATCCTTCCTCTTTCACATGATGAGGTAGTGCATCTTAAATGTTCCATGGTCAACAAGATGCCCGGATATCAGATTGATAAATATGCCAATCTTCGTGTGGGCTACACATTCATGTTCACGCACGAAGGCAAGAAGCTTCTTTTCATGGGCCAGGAATTCGGACAGGAAAGAGAGTGGAGCGAAGAAAGAGAGCTCGACTGGTTCCTTCTTGAAAACCATTTAAACAGAGGCATGCTTGATTATACCGAGGAGCTCTTAAAGATTTACCGTAAGTATCCTGCACTTTATGAGTTTGACGCAAGCTGGGACGGCTTCGAATGGGTTAACGCAGACGATGCCGACAGAAGTATTTACAGCTACATCAGAAAGAGTTCAAACGGCAGGAATTCCATCCTCGTAGTTCTTAACATGACTCCCATGAGAAGAAACAACTACTGGGTAGGCGTTCCGAACAAGGGCAAATACAAACTCCTCCTTAACAGCGACGAAAAGAGATTCGGCGGAAACGGCGGAGACATTCCTACGGTTATTAACGCGGAAGAAGGCGAGTGTGACAGAAGAGATTATCATATCGAATTTGACTTACCTTCATACGGTGCAGCTATATTTGTATTTTAATGTTTTAATGACAAGACACTTTTCCTGTTTTATAATAGACGGGAAAAGTGTCTTACAATTTAGAGAGGGACGATTATGATTTTTTATTTTTCGGCTACAGGCAACAGCAAACATGTGGCAGACGAAATTGCAAAGAAAACCGGCGAACAGGTTGTATCGATGGCCGACTGCGTTAAAAAAATGCAGTTTGATTTCAAACTGAAAAAAGGCGAAAGAATCGGATTTGTATATCCCATCTACTACTGGAGCCTTCCTTCGGTTGTCGAAGAATTCGTAAAATCACTGTCCATAGAAAAATACGGCAAACATTATTCTTACTCGGTAGCCACCTGCGGTGTTGCAACCGGCGGAGCCGACATACAGCTTTCCAAGCTTCTTGCCAAAAGAGGCATCGGTCTTAACGCATCGTTCTCCTTAAGAATGGTGGATAACTATACTATCGTTTTTAACGTAAAAAAATCAGACAAGAATGCCGCTAAGAATCTTAAGGCTGAAGAAGAACTTAAAAACGTTGTCTTCTTAATAAATAATAAAATCGGCGGATACCACAACCATCTGCGCGGAGTTTGGCCTGCATCAAAGTTTACGAAAGTGGCTTACAATCTCACCAGAACAACTTCGCCTTTTAAGGTTTCCGAAGACTGTATAGGCTGCGGTCTCTGCGCAAAGCAGTGTCCGACCTCTGCCATTTCGATGGATTACGGCAAGCCCGTATGGGTTAACAAAAAGTGCAGCCTCTGCCTTGGATGCCTCCATCACTGCCCCGTAAACGCAATCACTTACGGACCTACTACAAAGCGCAACGGCCAGTATTTATACACCGAAGCTAAGAAGGATGACAAAGATGAGTAATATACGTGAAATAAACGTTAGTGAAATAACCGAAGCCGTTGCTTCGATGTGCATTGAAGTTAATCACAATCTTTCCGAGGATATGAGATGTGCTCTCGACGATGCTTTTAACAGGGAAAGCTCAGAACTCGGCAAACAGATCCTCGATCAGTTAAAGCAAAACCTCGTTATCGCAAAAGAAGAAATGATACCCATCTGCCAGGACACGGGAATGGCAGTTGTTTTTATGGAAATCGGTCAGGAAGTTCATTTTACGGACGGTAATCTTGAGGACGCGATTAACGAAGGCGTGAGAAAAGGCTATGTCGAAGGATATTTAAGAAAATCCGTTGTCGACGATCCGATTATAAGAAACAATACCAAGGACAATATACCTGCGGTAATTCACTACTCCATTGTTCCCGGCGATAAAGTAAAGATTACAATTTCCCCGAAGGGCTTCGGCAGTGAAAACATGAGCAAGGTCTATATGTTAAAGCCCGCAGACGGTATCGAGGGAGTTAAGAACGCAATCCTTTCCGCAGTAAAGGATGCAGGCCCCAACGCATGCCCTCCGATGGTAATAGGCGTAGGCATCGGCGGTACATTTGAAAAGTGCGCACTTATGTCAAAGCATGCGCTCACCAGAAAAACAGGTACGCATTCGGACGTTCCTTATATAAAAGAACTCGAAGAGGAAATGCTTGAAAAAATCAACGCGCTTGAAATCGGTCCCGCGGGACTCGGCGGAAGCGTAACCGCACTCGCTGTTAACATCGAAAGATATCCCACGCATATCGCGGGCCTTCCCGTAGCCGTAAATATCTGCTGTCACGTTAACAGACATATAGAAAGAATTATTTAGTTTTCGGAGATAAAATGACCAAAAACATCACTGTCCCGATGGACGATAACACAAAACACGAACTTAATGCAGGCGATTACGTGTATCTTACAGGTACCATTTACACCGCCCGTGATGCAGCTCATAAAAGAATGCAGGAGAGTCTCGACAACGGAGAGTCTCTTCCTATAGATATTAAGGACCAGATAATTTACTACATGGGACCTTCACCCGCGAGAGAGGGTAAAGTCATCGGTTCCGCAGGCCCTACCACAGCCGGACGTATGGATAAATACACACCCGGTCTTCTTGACATGGGACTCGGCGCTATGATCGGCAAAGGCAAAAGAACCCAGGCCGTAATGGATGCAATAGTCAGAAACAAGAGCGTATACTTCGCGGCCGTAGGCGGTGCCGGAGCTCTGCTTTCCAAATCCATCATAAAAAGTGAAGTCGTAGCTTACGACGATTTGGGAACTGAAGCTATCAGAAAACTCGAAGTAAAAGATTTCCCCGTAATAGTTGTTGCGGACTCAAAGGGCAGCTGCCTCTACAAATAACAATATGACTCAGGAAGAAAAATACTATTTATATAAAGAAAAGAATTTTTTCCAAAGGTTCTTCGGACATCTCGGTACGGTTTTAAAACACAAACGATATGTTTGCAGAGCCTGTTTTAAAATGGGCCGCTACTATCAGGGCTTATTCCATGACCTAAGCAAGTTCTCACTTACCGAATTTTCACCCAGTGTAAAATACTATTCCGGACGCTTATCACCGAATGCCGTTGACAGAAAGATTAACGGTGCTTCTCTGGCATGGCTTCATCATAAAGGAAGAAACAAACATCACTTCGAATACTGGATTGACTATTCTTCATCAAGCGACGAATACGCTTTCGGCTGCAGAATGCCTCTTAAATATGTTGCGGAAATGATAGCCGACAGATACGCCGCATGCGTTGCATACAACCGCGACGAATACACTCAGGCCGATGCCTGGAATTATTACAGCAGGGCAAGACATCTTATTATAATGAACAAAGATACGAGAGCTGTATTGGAGAAAGCATTGACGACCATGGCAGAAGAAGGCGAGGATGCTGCTTTTAAATATATGAAAGAACTTTTAAAAGTTACAAAGGGCAGCAACTATACCGCAGAAGAATTAGGACTTAAAGAAGTTGAGATTGATACGCCGGAGTCGTAAACTTTGGTTGACAAAAGACAGGCGTCCATTTATAATAACACTTGCGTCATTTAAAAGTGCGTTACACATATTGGTAAGCGTTAGACTTAAGACTTTGGAGAAATACTCAAGAGGCTGAAGAGGCGCCCCTGCTAAGGGTGTAGGTCGGGTGACCGGCGCGAGGGTTCAAATCCCTCTTTCTCCGTT
>JAGCVT010000032.1 GCA_017962225.1 Lachnospiraceae bacterium | reverse complement strand
CAGAGCGGCAATTGCATCTTCTTTTATTGGTGGAAAGATTTCTGAACAGCAGATTGATTTCGTTAAAGAAACCCTATCAAGGTTCAGAGAGACAGAAATAGATCAATCTGCATTTTCTAATACCGAGAAAGAAGAAATGAAGTCCCAGTGGAAGCAATGGCTAGATGCTACAACCCATGGAATTAAGGATGAGTTGAGAGCGGAAGGAAAGTTGGGATTATAGTAACATAGCACGAATAGTGTGTTTGAAGAAAAGCAGAAAGCGAAGTAAATGAATTGTACTTTAGAACAACTATATCAGCAGTACGAAGAGAAAGGTCATGCTATTATGGTGGACTTCAGAAGTCTTGTCCCTGAAATAGGAAAACCTGATCGCTATACTCATTTGATACATCCCTATCCGGCAAAACTACTAGCTAGCATTCCTTATTATATACTTCATACAGAACGATTTTGCCCCAATGGAGGAGTCGTGCTTGACCCTTTTTGTGGTGCAGGTACTGTGTTGCTTGAAGCAATATTATGTGGTAAAAACGCTTTGGGTGCAGACGCTAATCCCATAGCAAGATTAATAAGTGAGGCAAAAACTCAATATGTCCCTGCCAATGATCTAAAAAAAGAATTAGATAGAATTCTCAGAAAGATTGAGAAAAATAGCAATTGTATAATACCAGATTTTCCGAATAAGGATTTTTGGTTTTCTCAGCATGTGCAAGAACAACTTTCGCATCTGTTGCATATCATCCAAAAACTAAAAGATAAGAAACATAAAGTGTTCTTCATGGTTTGCTTCTCGAATATCATCAAGAAGGTCAGTTATGCAGATCCCAGGATATATGTACCAGTAAGGATGAATCCAGACAGGTTCACCGATAAACCAGACTTGTATCAGAAACTACGCATTAAGTTAGATTCGCTGAGGGATATTAATGTTTATGAGAAGTTCAGGCAGGTGAGTATGGAGAATATCCAGCGTATGGAATTACTACGTGGATTGGCTGACAGCAGTTGTACATCTCGAGTGATTTCAAAGGATGCAAGAAAACTAACTATTAGAATTGGGTCTAAAGAATTGTTAGGAGATGAATCGGTGGACTTAGTCCTGACATCACCACCTTATGCAGGTGCTCAGAAATATATCCGTTCCTCAAGATTAAGTTTGAACTGGTTTGGTATGGGAGATCCTGATTCTATTAGATGTTTAGAAAAGAGTAATATAGGTCGAGAAGATTTTGCACAGAAAGACCGCATTATATCATTGACAGGTATTGATGAAGCAGATAAATTGATTGCTAAAATTGCATTGAAAGATATAACGAGAGCTTGTATAGTTTCCACTTATCTTAATGAGATGAGTGTAGCATTGAAAGAGTCTGTCCGAGTACTGAAAAAAGGTGGTTATATGGTGCTTGTCGTTGGACCAAATAAGGTGAGTGGCTATGATTTTGATACGCCCAATTTCCTTCGGCTGATAGCAGAAAGATATGGTATGCATACCGAATTGCTGTTAATTGATTCTATAAAAAATTACGGACTGTTAACAATGAGGAACAAAACAGCAGGAATGATTATGGTGGAACATGTAATTGTGATGAAGAAATGATGGAAAAACAATCACTTCAATCTCACATAATATATTTGCGAGACAAAATTGAATGTTTGAATAATGTTCTATGGGAAAAGAGGTTATCTGGCGAAAAGATAGATGAATGGCTTGCTAATTTCAAAGATGAGAATGAAAAGAATTCTGCCTTGTATTTGTTGTCAAGATTCATTTTCTTTAATGAGAGGTGCATTAATATGTTAGTAAAGTCTTTATACCGAGATTTGTACCGATATCCTATAGTTGCATCAATTAGAAAGAATAATAGTAATACTCTAGATGATGGTTTAATTGAATCAGAATACGATAAGGTTTTAAATCAGACTCTATTTGCTTGTGTTGGAAATAGTTCTGAGAGCAGTGCTCATTTACAATATCAACTTAGGAAGCAAGGTCGGGTTGCAAAGCATTTATTTGAATACTATGTATATGACCCACTTACTAAGAGTAGATACATTAATCGTAATATTTTAAGGTGCGTGTTTGTGGATGATTTTTGTGGAACAGGCCGACAGGTTTCAGAAGATAAAAAGGTAGTAGAGGTTATTGATGAAGTAAAATCTGTCTTCCCGTCAGCAAAAATAAGTTATTATACTCTTGTTGCAACCTTTGATGGACTTGACCATGCAAGAAAAAGTTGTGTGTTTGATGAGGTCGAATCCGTCATTGAAATGGATGATTCATTTAAGTGTTTCTCTGATATTTCTCGATTATTTGGTGCAGACTCTCCATTTGATAAGATTAATGTTGAAAAAATATGTAGAGAGCATGGAGAAGAGTTAATGAAACACTTTTATACTTATGTTGAAGATTTGACGACAAATCCAACTGCTTTTAACAAATATGTGAATAAGAACGCATTAGGATTTCTTGATTGTCAGTTGCTAGTTGGGTTTCATCATAATACACCAGATAATACTCTTCCAATAATATGGTATGCAGAGGATTCCAAATTGTGGACTCCAATTTTTCCAAGAGATAACAAAATTTATTAATATGATTACAAATCCTTTCGACATAACAAAAGCTGTTGATTTCTCAGACGAAGACATCAATCGGTTCTGGACAAATATTCCTGGAGAAGAGGGGTTTATGGGTTTGCTAAAACCAAATTCTTTGATGCCAATTATCATTAAAGGCAGCAAAGGAAGTGGAAAAACTCATGTGATGCGCTATTTCTCTTATGAATTACAAAAAATCAGATATGGAAACCATCTAAAAGAAGGTCTAGATAAAGATCTATTTTTGGGCGTGTATATACGTTGTAGTGGTTTTAATGCAAATAAATTTTCAGGAAAAGGTATTCCTGATGAACAGTGGGAGTTGGTATATCATTCATTCTGGGAGTATTGGATAGGAGAGCGTGTATGTCATTATTTGTGTGATTTAAAAAATGAAGGTATTATATCTGCAGAAGATGATATAACAATAACTAAAGAAATTATCAAATTGCTTCCTCCAATAAAAAAATGGGAGGCTACTAATCTTGATGACTTGTGTTCCTTATTTAAAGAGTTCCAGAAGAAAATAGATTATGAAGTTCAGAATTTTTTATTTAGGGAAGATAAATCTCTTCATTTTGATTTTCTTATTAACTCTCCTTCACTTACATATGGTATTCCAGAAATCTTGCATAGTAATGTAGAATTCTTTAAGAACAAATATGTGTTGTACCTAATTGACGAACTTGAGAATTTTTCAGAGAAACAACAGGAACTGATACAGATTCTTATTAGGGAAAAACCTACGTCTTGTACAGTAAGAATAGGAACAAGACCATATGGTATAAGAACGCATTATATATTAAATGCCATAGAAGAGAATCGAATAGGGTCAGAATTTGATTTAATTATACTTGACGAGTTTCTTAGGGATTCAGATAACTATAAAGATTATCTTAAGGAAATCTGTAATAAAAGACTTGAAAGTTTGGATATTCCAAAATTGTCGAATATTAGTGATGTCATTGAGAATGTATCGACAGAAGATGTTTTGAATAGAATTAGTGAGAAGACTGAACCGCAAAGCCGAGGATGTTTTTCTAATCTCAGAAAGAATCTAAAGAAAATTAGTTTAGAAAAGGATGATATTAGTAAGATAATAGATGCCCTATGTTTCCCCCAAGATCTTATTATTGAACGGACAAATGTTTTGTTGTTTTATAGGAGATGGAGTGGAACTAAAAAAAAGAAATTAAGAGCGATAGCAGAAGATATTAAAACTGAGGCAGAGAAATACGCATCAACAAAGTCCATTGAATTAGAACATGGAAAAATCCTTGATAAATTCAGGACGGATATTATTGATGCAATCTGTAAAGAAAACAATGAACCTCTGCCTTATTGGGGATTTGATAGATTGGCATTACTCTCTTGTGGAACCCCAAGAATTATTCTCAACATATTAAAACATTCTTATATTCACGAAAGCTTCAGTAAAGGCCAATCTCCTTTTGAGTATGGGGGAATTATCAGTGTGGAATCCCAATTGGTCGGTATAAGGAAAACGTTAGATTGGTTTTATCATGAGAATAGAATTCCTTCTACTTCTTGTTTGAGAATGACGGACTCTGTGACGAGGATTGGTAAATATCTACAAAGTCTTCGTTTTTCTGATATGCCTCCTCAGTGTTCGATAAATATATTTAGTTTAAGACCAGAATTTATGAATGAATCTGCAAAGCATTCATTTGAAACATTGATTAATTATTCCTATATTATAAGAGTCAAAGATCGTAAAATGAAAAATACCCTTAATAATGGTGGCGTATATCAGATAAACACTGCTATTATGCCTAGATGGGAACTGGCTATGGGGAGAAGAGGTCTTGTTCAAATTGAAGATGGTCTAGCAAATGTGATATTTGATTTAGAGCAGAATGATAATTACGATATGGCTGTAAAGAGCAAATTAAGACAATATAATGCTCCTTTTACAGCAGAGACTATGCAGGAACTTCAATTTGGAGAAAACAAATGAACTATACTTATTTTTATAAATACTGTTATTATAAGCCGGATGACCTAACTAGCGCAGGTCATTACGACGTGCTGATATCTGCATATTGTCATGATGTCAGGGTTGAAATTCCATGGTTGAAAATTGATGCAGACAGGAAAATCTGGATAGTGGACCCGAGTAATTCGAATCTGATATTCAAACCATCAGGTGAAGATTATGTGGTTAATGATGTTACAGATTTATTAGGTGTTTTGGATTTTGTTGGGATAGTTGGTCTTGACAAAAATGCAAGAATATGCATTGATTCTACAGGTTTCATTATTCCAATACTATATGTGTTAATTAGAAGTCTACAGAAATATGGTATACTGAATTTTGATGTTATTTATTCTGAGCCACAAAAGTATATTATGGCGGAGAATACTTCGTTCTCAGATTTCTATTTTGATACGAAACAAGTATTAGGATATGGTGGTATGCATTCATCTGAAATGAGTAATGATATATTAATTGTTGCATCAGGTTATGACGACCAGAGAATTTCTGATATTGCCAATTTTAAGAAAAGTGTTAAGAGGAAAATTCAGATATTAGGATTTCCTCCATTGCAAGCTGATATGTTTCAGGAAAATATAGTGAAAGCATATAATGCAGAGTCTGCTCTTGGCTCACAATGCTTTGACAAAATGGAGGACAACATTTTTGCACCTGCTTACGATCCCTTTGTAACAGCGCAAAATATAAAAGAGTATTTGGTGGAAAAACAGCAAAAGACTTATTTTACTAATATATATTTTTCTCCTCTTAGCTCTAAGCCACTTGCTCTTGGAATTGCCTTATTTTATATTTGGGAGCAGGGGCATCATCAAGCAATGAGTATTATCTATCCTCAATGTAAGAATTATATAACGGAAAATTCTGAAGGCATTGGTTGCATATGGAGATATGAATTTCAAATTCCACCATAT
>JAGCVT010000031.1 GCA_017962225.1 Lachnospiraceae bacterium | reverse complement strand
CAACGCTCTTTTTGTTTAATGACATAGCTATGTCCTCCTTTAAAATAATTTTCCGTAATCTGCGCATCATTACGGAGAATATAAACTAAACAATACCGCTTGCGATTTTTTTCACAAGCGGTATTATTATACCAAATCAGACGGTTTATATCAATATTTTCTTCGCTCATTCCTTTCTTATTTTTTATAAAAAGAATTACGAATTTTCCTCTTTCTGACGGCGTTTTTTCTTGATATGATACATTTCCTTGTCTGCCGATTCGAGAAGTTCTTTTAGGTTGATGCTGTCGTTGTACTCATAAACGTACATTCCGAGCGAAATAGACAGTCTGTAATCCTTTTGGGAACTCTCATTGTATTTTCTTACATTATCCTCGAAATCATCAAAGAATCGCTTCTCTTCTTCCCTGTCATCGGTTGTAAATACAAATGCAAATTCATCGCCGCCCATACGTGCAATGATTCCTCTCTCACCGAGTGTACCGGAAAGAATATTCGAACTTGAAATGATTGCCTCGTCACCTTCGTCATGTCCGTAGGTGTCGTTGATGATTTTAAGATTGTCCGTATCGGCAAATCCTACCATGATGTATTTCTTTCTCGAAGATGCTTCTTTTAGGAGGTTGTCGGACTCAATATAAAAGCCTCTTCTGTTGTAAATACCTGTCAGTTCGTCCTGCTTTGCAAGCTCGTCGAGTCTTAAATTATTCTTTGTAATGATTTCCAGAGATTCCTTAAGCTGCTTACTTGTTTCCTCCGTAAACATCAAAAGATGCAGGATTCTGATGGCACAGGATACCTGATAAATAAGGCTCTCGTAATATGAGAAAATGTTGTAAGGAATATCGCAGACAAGCACACCGTAAATAACATCTCTAACATAAAGATTAAGCATTACAAGGTGTCCGCTTAATTCCATCTTCGAAAAAGCAAAATCAAACATTTCCGAAACAGGTATCATCTGCTCTCTGTCTGAAAGAGAGAATACTCTGTCGTTTATCTGCATTGCTTTTAAGTAAACAAATTCATCGGGTGAGAACTTATCTTCTATTCCGTGTTTAATCGGTTCCTTAAAAAGATAAAGGAAGCTGTGATTGATGCCGATTTTCTGGAAATTTGAAATAATCGAAGCGTAATTCTTCTCGGAAACCGCATCAAAACCGATCATATCAGCAGATATTCTGTATATTTCATGCTGTATCTTTTTTAATTTGTAATTCTCGTTGCTTTCTCTTAAAGAAAGAATGGATGCAAGTCTTCTGTAGACGTATGCGGAAATATTAACGATAATATTTCTCTTGATTTTGGATGTCGTATCATCCATGATGCATTCTTTTACCATTTCCATCAGAATGGTGAACTTGCCGATATCGATTTCACATCTTTCATCGGTATCGAACAGTCTGTTGAAATACGTTGCCAGAGAAGTAAGAAGATCTTTTGTAATCCTCTCTCCCCTGTAAAGCTTTTCTATCTCAAGGATAAAATAAAGATATGCTCTGTAAATATTATCCCTGTTGGCATTATTAATCGTCGGATTGTAGATAAACAAAAACGTCTGCTTCGCAAAAGTATCAAAATCCGTGGTCGGAGTTATCTTAAACTGATGAGGCTGAAGGTTAACAACATCTCCGCTTCCGAGGTAAATTGAATCTCTCATTACGAAATGTGTCGGGATAACTCTGTCTTCGTCATCTTCGAATGTAAGATAATCCAATGCCATATTGACAGCTTCATATCCGATATTCTCTGCATCAGCGACAACACTTGCAAGAGGCGGGTCCAGGTTAATATCTTTTTCGATATTGTCAAACCCCATAAAAGATACGTCTCTGCCGACTCTGAGTCCCAGTTCCTTCATAGCTTCGTATCCGCCGATAGCCATTCTGTCGTTTGCAAAAACAACACCGTCTATGCCGCGCACGCTCTTAAAAAGATTAATAACGTCAAACATGCATTTTTCGGTGAAGTCGCAGTGAATGATAAGACGGTCCTCTACGGGACGTCCGTGCTCTATCAGCGCTTCTTTATAAGCCTCGACTCTTTCTATTGAATCAAGGTTTTCCTTAGGGCCTGCAACCATAGCGATCTTCGAGCATTTCTGCTTGGTAATCATGATTTCCATACCTTCTTTAATACCTGCTTTGTTGTCATAGCAGATATTCGGAAGCTTGTTCGAATCGCCCGATACGGTAATAACGGGAATATCGCCCATGTTTTTTAAAAACTCGTTTAAGGAGTTTCTCGACATGGAACCCGAAACAATACCGACCACACTCGTGCAGGCGATAATAATATCAACATTTTTTTCTTTAAAGTAGGTAAAAAGAGTCTGATACTGATATTCGTACTCTTCGAAAAGAAGTTCCTTTCTTGCCTGAAAATAGCGGCCCGGAACTATTAAAAGATTACAGTCTGATTCGTGTGCAGCGCGCATAGCCCCCTTGGTTACGCTGTTGCTGTAAACGTCTCTGATGTCCCCCACAATCAGAGCTACATTAATTCTTTTGCTCATAAAAAAATACCCTCATCCAGTATAGTTTTTATTCTGAAATGCAAAATAAATTATATCATAAAACCAAACATTTTAAAAGAAAAAAAGCCCGGCTCGAAAGCCGGGCTTTTATAAGTATAATTAGAAGAATTATAATTCAGCGAAGTACTTGATTGTTCTAACCATCTGTGATGTGTATGAGTTCTCGTTGTCATACCATGAAACAACCTGTACAAGGAAGTTGCCGTCATCCATCTTTGAAACCATTGTCTGGTTAGCATCGAAGAGTGAACCAAACTTCATACCAACGATATCAGAAGAAACAAGCTTCTCTGTTGTGTAACCGAAGGATTCGTTTGTTGCAGCCTTCATAGCAGCGTTGATACCGTCAACAGTAACATCATCTTTCTTAACTACTGCGTGAAGAATTGTTGTAGAACCTGTGAAGGTAGGAACTCTCTGAGCAGCACCGATGAGCTT
>JAGCVT010000005.1 GCA_017962225.1 Lachnospiraceae bacterium | reverse complement strand
ATTTTGCTTGTTCTGCTTTTGGGAGTATATATACTGGTTATGATTACGGTTACGTTTATTTACGCATTTAAGAAACTGGCTATCGATAAAAGATATTATAAAGAAGAAACAAACTTTGTCGAAGATGACGATGACCACTGGATTTTAGGCATGTTTTATTACAACCCCAACGACAGAAAGCTTAATGTCGATAAAAGAGTGGGTGTCGGAATGACGATAAATATGGCCCACCCTGTCGGAAAAATCATCACAGGATTCGGAGTCCTTACAATAGTATTTTCCATTCTTGCACTGATCTGGATCGGAATGATGTCAGTAACGCCTATCGATATAATTGAAACTGACGATTACGTAATATGTCATCAGCTCTGGGACGAATATAAAATCGCCAAAAACGAAATCGCCTCGGTTGAGTACGGTGACTTAAGTGATTTGAAGGCAACAAGAACAGCGGGCACCGGAATGGATAATGTCGCAAGCGGAGTTTTTACAGTAAACGGCGAAGCGGGCTGCAGGCTTTATTTAAACCCTCAGGTCGGAAAGTACATAAAAATCAAAACCGAAACCAGAACATATTACATTAGCGAAAACACGTCGGAAGAAACATCTGCGCTGTATGAATCTTTGAAATAAACTTTTAAGACCGGTCATCTTGATCGGTCTTTTTATTTGGCCCGCAGTTAGACATATATTCGTTTTGCGTGTATAATCTGAAACAGAAAGAGGTCTGTATGAACGAAACCAGTTTGATTTTTACCGGAGATATCGGATTTGATAAATATATGGATAAAAGATGGGAGGATGAAAATCTTCTCTCCGATGAAGTGCGGGGATTTTTATCTACGGGCGACCATTTGATTGTAAATGTCGAAGGTCCGCTATACGAAAGAAATCAGATTGATGCTACGACCGGCGCTTTGTCGCTCGTTCACAGCATGGATCCGAAGGTCGGAGATTTCCTTCAAAGCATCGGCGCCGATATCTGGAATATCTGCAACAACCATATAATGGATGCGAAAGAAGAAGGTATTAAAGCGACTCTTAAAAATGCCACTTCGCACGGCGCACTTACTCTTGGCGCAGGTATGAATGAAGAAGAGGCAAGAAAACCCGTTATCCTAAAAGAAGCCGGCGGAATCGGTATGATAGGCGTCGGTTATCAAAGAGCCTGCAGAAAAGCAGGTCCCGAAACTCCCGGATGTTTTTCCTGGAGCGACCTTGAAGAAATAGAAAAAATCATAAAAGAAATAAAAAAGACTTGCAGATGGTGCATCGTTGTGGCACACGCGGGCGAAGAATTTACCGCACTTCCCACATACTACACCAGAGACAGATACCTTGCTTACCTTGATATGGGTGCGGATATCGTTGTGGCTCATCACCCTCATGTTCCTATGAACTACGAAACCGTGGGAGATAAAATAATCTTTTATTCGCTCGGAAATTTTATCTTTGATACACCTTATCAGAGATCGCAGTTTAATACCGAGTCCGGATTGTTTGTAAAACTGAATTTATCCGAAGAGTCCTTTGATTTTGAGCCCTTCGGCATCAGAATAGACAGAGAAAATGAGCGTGTTGTCAAAGGCGAAATCCCCGCGATTTTCACGGATGTTCAAAAAGACGAATATGAAAAACTCGCACCGCTCGCAGCGAAGATGTTTATAGAAAATACAAAGAAACAGCTTCGTTTCTTAAAGCCGGATCAGTTTAAAAACGCAACCGAAGAAGATTTTTACAATAACTTTTATGAGCCCCTTCGAAGCGGAAGGGTTCCGGGAGAGACGCTTGATTTTCAGATTATTTACCCTCTTTCCTTAAAAGCAGACGAAGGCGCATGGAAAGAAAGCACGCTCGAGGGCGTAAAAGATTTTATTTTAAAACAGATGAATTAATATGAATGACAGAACCGAATGGATAAATGCCAGAAATGAATTAATGGAAGCTCTGACCGGGCTTGGCTTTCCGGAGAGACTCGGCGAGGAAATCATCAAAAACCTCGGAAGCCCCCGGGCAATGAGACGAATGACTTCTTATTTAACTTACGTAAAACCCAAAACCGCAGAGCTTGTAGTCGATGAAATGCTGGCAATCTGCAGTGACATAAATGCCTGGAAAGACAAAAAAGCCAGCGAAGAAGCCAATGCGGCTTACAATGACTGGCTTAACAGAAAATAAGATTTATTCTTCTTTTTTCATTTGTTCGTAAAAAGCTTTATATCTGTATACTGTTCGCTCGCTAAGGTTCTTGCTTTTAGCAATTTCAATTACAGTCATTCCACTCTCATAACAAGATACAAAATCATTATAAATTGACATCCATTTTTCGTTATGTTTTTGTCTGCCGCTTATCTTTCTGTTTTTATAATACTCCAGTTCTTTTTTTAAGGCTTCGTTTTCTTTTTCCAATTTTTCTATTCTTTTTATTGCTTCTTCTATATTATTGTATTTTTTCATATTATATTCATCCTTGTTTTAATTCATTTTCAACTGCATTTTCTATAAAACGATTAAGAGAAATTCCCATTTCCCCAGCTTTAAGCGCTGCCTCCTGATGAATCTGCGGTGTTAAACGAAGATTAAGTTTACCGGAATATGGTTTTTCCGGAGAAACACCGTCTTCCCTGCACCATTCCAGGTAATCCTCTACAGAATTTTTAAATTCCGTTTCCAATTCTTTTACTGAAGTACCCGAAAAAGTTATTACTGTTCTTGTATTAATAACCATTCCTGTGAAAATGTTATTGTCTTCATCAAATTCAATTTTTGCCACATAACCTTTGTATGTCATATTTTTACACCTGCATTATTTAAAAACTTCCTCACAGACACAATCGCTCCCTTATCAGTATTCTTTTCAGGGTGGGGTCTGTGAAATACAGCTCTTTCTCCATTTAATTCAACTCTTATTCGTGAACCGTTTCCTTCAGATATTTTGGCACCTAAAGCCATAAACAAGGATTCAATTTCGGACCATGTTATATCTGATTTCACAGGATTACTGAATATATCTGTGTAAATTTTTATTTGTTTATTATTCATATGGTACTACCTCATGGTACTAATGTCAAGTGTTTTACTGTCACTGTCATCCTGTCACTATTATATATTTTTATTTTGTTACTGTCAAATTGACATTGTCTGTAATTTGCTTTGGGTAATACCGGAATATTTGCAAAGGTCACTTGTCATTTGGTTGCGAAAGATTATCATCAATGATATTATTACGGTGGTTGAAAAAATTATAGAAATAAACAAATTATGGCCCACACAGATTCAGTTAATCCGGACATGATTCCGGTACTTGAAAACAAATTCATATTAACAAAAGCGATGAACCGCAGATATGCGAGAGTCACTTACGGAAGGTATCATCTTAAGTGGCAGCGAATTACTTTCCTTGTTTCGATTCTTCTTTTTGCGGTCGGTTTCGTTTTTGTATTTTTACATCTTTTAATTCCGTTTGTAATCTTTATCCTTTTAGGACTCTACGTTTTCTTTATGTCCTGGTTCGGATATCTTTATCAGGCGGCGGTCAACTACAGTCAGATGAAACTCTACTGCGGTACTCCGGTGGAAATGCATGTAATCTTTTATCCGAAATTCTTCAGAGTCGTCGGAAGTAAAACCAATTACGATTTTCTCTATACTCAGATAACGGATATCATCGAACTTGAGGAAATGACAATTCTTACCGTATCGGGACAGGGAATCATCACTCACGGTCAGATAATCGACAAAAAAGCTTTTTCTCCCGAAGAACTGATAAAATTCCAAAAACTGATTTACAAAAAACTGATATAAAAAAAGAGCCAAAGAAAATTTCCTTTGGCTCAAATTTTTAATCCAAAATATTTTGTTTTCTGTACGGATTGCCATCTTCGGCGTTAAATCCTTTTAAGAGGTATTCGTTCGGAACATAATCTCTTATATCCAAATCCAGGAAATAATTGCAGAACCATATTCCGACATATGTGATTTTGCCCGATTCTTCTTCATTTTCCGGAATCATCGCATAAACAAAACCATGATAAGTGTCCGAATTCATTGCAATTAAATCATATCCGGAGGGCTCATCCGAAACACTGTAAATATCTTTATATTCTTCGATGCCCAAGCTTTCAAGACGCTTTATTTCTTCTTCGTACTCATTCTCGTCATAATCCATCGTAAGATAGGTTACGTACTGCGCATCAAAGGGGTTGTAATAAACGAACTTAAACTCTTCAACCTTTGACGTATCCTCAATCTCTTCGGGGAAAATTTCAAACATCTCTCCGTTGCAGGTCTGATATATTCCGCCGGGCTCGGGATTATGTATGTATTCGTTATATTGAGTCACGTCTTCGTATACTTTGATTTTGGCCGTATAAAAAAGCAGTGCAAACAATCCGATTACAAGGTATGCCCCTATTATCCAGATTACACTCATCGTCAGAATCATTCCTGTCAGTACAATAATCACCGTCATCAGCACTTTGTTGTTGGTAATTTTTCTTAAAAGACCCGTTACATAT
>JAGCVT010000030.1 GCA_017962225.1 Lachnospiraceae bacterium | reverse complement strand
GAGCTACCTTGTGGCCGTAGAAGAAGTTACCGCCTGCAAAACCATATTCAAGTCTCATATCCTTGTTGTCTGTTTCGTCATCGGGAGTAGGATCTGAGTAGCCAAGACCTGAGCAGTACCAGCCGTCTGCAAGAACCTTCTGTCCGTCAACTACGTTGTAAGTAACGCCTTCAAGACCCCATTTTGTAAGGTCATAAGCCTCATCAGAATAGAATAACCAGTCTACGAATCTGAGCATCTTAATGAAATCTTCTTCTCCGAGTTCATCATAAGCCTTCTTGGAAATCATAACACCGTTTTCAAGTCTGGAGTTTTCTGCCATGTAGTTGTTAATACCCTTGGGAGTAACCATAAGATATGTTTCATAGTTTCCGGCACCTACACCTTCATCCAAACCTGCAGTAAATGTCGCTACCTGACCTCTGTTTACAGACATAATAGCTGTTTCGCCACGATAGAACTTGTTGGTTGCAACCGAATCATCCTGAGTAAATGTTTCGGGATCGAGAATTCCGCCGCTTACAAATTTGTTTGCAGTCTTTACGAATTCCTTGTAGTCATCCGTGGTAGAAGAAAGATACCATTCATCCTTGTCATGATCGTACTGGATACAGTCTGCTACTGCCCAGCCTGAAGCCACATTATATGAGAAGCCCATAATCTTAAGAAGGTTACCGCCGTTACCCTGTCCGGATTCCTGGCCGCACCAGAGGTCTGACCAGATGTAGTCAGATTCTTTGCACATTCCTTCTTCTACCATGTATGCTTTAACTTTAACTAATGCATCATATAAATCATCGTATGTCATATCTTTTTCAAGAGAAGCGATATCGATGCCTGCTCCGTCAAAGAGGTCTTTTCTTACCATGAAGAAGTAATCCTGGTTAGGTGATTCATGCATACCGGGAAGTCTGTAGAAGTTACCATCGTTACGTGTGATAGTATCGAGGTCTGGCTGCATGTTGTAATCTTCAACGAATTTTGTGAAGTTAGGCATAAACTGTGTCCACTTTGAAACGGGAACGATAGCGCCACCGTCTACGTATCTGGACTCATCATATGTCTTGGGGATGATGTAAGGTGCATCACCTGCGTTGATAGAAAGAGCGATCTTGTCGTTGTAGTCGCCTGAATCGATGCTTGTAAGATCAAGAGTAACGTTTGTTCTTAATCTGATCTGTTCAAACACACCGTCTGTCTTCCACTGATCTGTCATGGGATACCATGAAGCATCTGAGAAGGACATTGAATATGTCACAGGGTCATCTGAGTAGAAGTGCTCACCGAATGTGTAACCAAGTTCTTCAACAGGTTCTACTGCGGTGCTTCCATCATCTGTAGTCGTAACTGTGTTGTTGTCAACTGCAGTTTGACTGGGTGCGGGTTCTTCGTTAGAACCGCCGTTGCCGTTAGTACATGCTGTAAGAGATGCTGCTACCATACTTACTGCAAGCGCTGTACTTAAGAGCTGTTTTTTCATTTTGTTTCCTCCTTTTTTAAACATGGATTAATCTCCCCCATAGAGATTTAATCCGTTTATGTACATTTTTATAATTTATCCCTTAACACCGCCAAGCATCATTCCCTGAACGAAATACTTTTGGATAAAGGGGTAAACACATATGATAGGTACTGCCATCAAAACCATCGAACATGATTTGATGTTTGAAGCGATCTGCATGTTTTCAAGTGATGCAGCTCCGGGGTCTGCACTTGTTGCAGCTCCGATAATGATCTGACGAAGGTGATAAGCCACCGGCCATTTGCTTCTGTCTTCCAAATAAAGGAAAGCGTTGAACCAGTTGCTCCAGTAACCAGCCATGTAGAAAAGTACCATGGTAGCTATAATGGGCTTCGAGTTCGGAAGCACTATTCTGAAGAACACTCCGTATTTTGAAAGACCGTCAATTTCACCTGCCTCTTCAAGTTCGTGAGGGAAGCTTGAGAAGAAGGACTTCATCAGCAATACGTAATATGTACCGATAAGGCCGGGAAGTACGAATGAGAAAATCGTATTTCTGAGTCCCAAGGATGTCATCAAGATGTAGTTAGGAATCAGTCCGCCGCCGAAGTACATTGTGAATATGATGAACGGAACGAAAAACTTGTTTAATCTGAGCTGAGGCTTTGAAAGCGGATATGCAAGCATTGCCGAAAACAGCACCGAGAAAAATGTTCCGAACACGGCATAAAGAATTGTGTTCTTGTAGTATCCCAGGAATTCACCTTTGGTAATAACCGACTTGTATGTCGTAAAGTTGAATCCTACGGGAAAGATTGTTACCTGACCTTTGATGATTGCAGCCTCCGATGAGAAGGATTGGGCAACCAGATAAAGGAAAGGATAAAGTGTAAGTATACAGATGATTGTCATCAGTATTACGTTGAATACACGGAAGACGTTGTACTGCCAGGACTCTTTTACTTTGGTTCCTTTTTTCAGTTTTCTTTCTTTTCCGTAATCAAGCTTTAACTTATCATCCATTTTTTTAGTTGTTTCTTCTATCGTTTCTACAGTTGTCTCTTCAATTTCTTCAGACAATGATTTTATTTCTTCTGTCATTTCTTTCTCCTTACCAAAGCGATTCACCGGCAACTTTTTTGGATGTGAAGTTTGCTACCGTCAAAAGAATTAAGTTCAGCAAGCCTTCAAACAAGCCAACCGCCGTCGCGTAACTGTAGTTTCCGGAATAAACACCCATTCGGTAAACGTAAGTTGAAACGATATCGGATGTTTCATATGTCATGGGGTTGTAAAGCAGGAATACTTTTTCGAATGCAGCGCCCGAACCTACCATACCGCCGATGTCGAGAATAAGAAGTGTGGTAATTGTAGGAAGGATGCAGGGGATTGTAATGTGTAATACCTGCTGTAAGTGAGTTGCACCATCTACCTTGGCAGCTTCGTAAAGCTCGGGGTTGATACCCGCAATCGCTGCGAGGTAAAGGATACTTCCCCACCCAAGGCCCTGCCATATTCCGCTGGCAACGAATATGGTAGGGAACCATTCGGGTAATGCAATGAATTCTATGGCTTGCTGTCCAATCGATATCAAAAATGAATTAATTGGTCCACTGGTTGACAATAGTTCCTTTATCATTCCGGCTACGATAACCATCGAGATAAAGTGAGGGAGGTACGATACCGTCTGAACAAACTTTTTCCAAGGAAGCCATTTGATTTCATTAAGCAATAGAGCGAAAATAAGCGTAAGCGGAAATCTGACTACCAAATATGAGAAGTTTAGGATAAGTGTGTTCCCGAACGCTCTTCTGAAAGCAGGGTCGCCTAAAAACTGTTTGAAGTATTTAAAGCCCGACCACTGTGATCCGAAGATGTTACCACCAGCCGAATACTTTCTGAAAGCAATGATGTTACCGAACATCGGAATGTACCTGAACACTACATAGTAGACAACCGGAATAATTAAGAATGTATAAATAATCCAGTTCTTTTTCATGTGTTTCAGAAAACCGTCATTGCGTAATCTGCTTTTTTTGTCTGAGTTTTCTGAGGATTCATTATTGGCGAGAGTTACGTTTTCTTCAACGCTCTCGACTACTTCGATTTTGGAATCTTCGTTCGTCATTTTAGCCTCCGAATGACATTTGTATTTTTGTATTTTTGCAGTCTAATATTCTTGTATACAAGTATATTACGACTTCTTTTTGTACTTTTCTATTAGCAGAATCAATATATCTGAAAAAGTTTTTTGTCAATTATGTACAAAAAATGATTTATGTAAACTGCTTGTCCATCAATATTGAACAAAAGGCATAAAAAAAACCGCCCTGACGGACGATTTCTTTTATTTTCATAATATTCTTATTAATGTTTGTAGTATTCCGGATATGCTTTTTTTATCTCTTCTTTGTCTATGTCATATCTGGACAGATGTTTTTTTATCAGTCTCTTGACTTCTTCTTTATCCTTATTTCTGATGGCTTCCATGATGAGTCTGTGATCGTTTACGATTTTGTTATCCTTAACCGTAATAAGTGAAAGTGCTCTTACTCTGTCGTAATGAATCATCATTCCGGCCTTCATAGCGTAAGTTCTTTCCTTGTTGGCCATCACATAAATCATTTTGTGGAATTCGTTATCAAGTTCGAAGATTTTATCCTGAATATTGTTTTCAAGATAAAACTCCTGGAGCTTAACATTTGCTTCAAGATTCATAATGTCTTCGGGGGATGCGACATCACATGCAATTTCCGCTACCGATACATCAAGCACTTCTCTGATAAATCTTGATTCCTCTACGAGGTCGGGATCGATTAACGCAACCATGCTGCCCCTCTGAGGATATGTCTCTATTACATTTGAATGATTAAGGTCTATAAGAGCCTCGCGAAGCGGTGTTCTGCTGACTCCTATCTCGTTGGCGAGCTCCGTCTCACTTAAGAACTGCCCGGGTTTTAATTCAAGCGAAATAATGTTAGTACATAAAAACCGCGAAGCATAATCTCTCGTGGACTCACCTGCGAGTTTTTCGACTTTGATCATAGTTTTATCTTCCCCTTTCAATTGCTCTTATAAGCATTCTGTATTCATCATAAAATCTTTTAGCCACTTCTTTTTTGTTCTGGGTATGAATCTCGTTGTACTCGCCGAGGTCATATAACTCAGCCAGTGCGCAGTCTTCAATTTTCTGCGAAGCACGAAGCTGGGCATCTCTCAAATCTTCCCACTCGTCTCCCGGAATCTCCCAGGACTCTCCTCTGAAGTAAGGGAGTCTCGCAAAAATGAAAGGCACGTCGTATCCGAACAGATTTCTCCATTCTTTTACCATGGCTACCATCAGGTATTCGTAATCCTCGGGATATTTCGTATTGGATTCGCCCTGATAAAAGAGAACCGACTTAAATGATATATTTCTTAACGGATAAATCATTTTGTTGTAAAGCGCCGTGGGATGCCATGTAAAGAATGTCATTGAACCCATAGGTTCCTCGACTGCTGCCACTCTCGCGTTCCATGTACCTTCAAGAGAAATTTCTTCATTGTCTGCCTTTATAAAATAAGGCATGTCTTCCTTGAACTCACCTACATTATTATTAATGATTACGCGGACCGTGATTACGTTCTTGCCGTTTTTCAAAACTCCTGCGGGAATCGTGTATCTTCTCGGAGGATAGAAGTAATCCGTGTGGCCTACCTGTATTCCGTTGACATATGTGTAATCGGCATCAACTATGGTTCCGAGCTTAAGCTCCACGTCTCTTTCACAGAAATTCTGCGGAGCAAAGAATGTTCTCTGAACCCATACGGTTCCGATTCTGTTTTTAAGAACATTGTTGACCCATGACTGCGGTACTTCAATTTCGATACCGCCCATCTTTTCGTCAGCGTTCCATTCGTGGTCGTACCATTTCTCTTTAAGGCCGATATCGTCTTCGTCGGTCTTTTTCCACCACGCGTTTATTCTTTCCAATTCTTCCGAAATGGTATTTTTAACGAATGCTTCGTCTTTGTTTCGATTGATGTTTTCCTCGTAGCACATCTTGCAGGTATCGTTTATATCGCATTTACATACCAGTTCTCTGCCCTGGTCCGTAGCAATTTTCCTAAGTTTCCTGCCAACCTTTATAAGCCAGTCTTCGCTCATAAAAGCTTCAATATGCGTACCGCCTACAGAAGCGTGTACTAACCCTACAGGAATACCGTCTTTTTCAAATTTCATCTGTGCGAAAAAGAATCCGATAGCGGAAAAGTTCATGACCGATTCTTCGTTCGCAGAAGTCCACTCTCCACTCTCTACCGTTTCGTCAGGCTCGCCGAATTTAAATTCCTGCGGCATCTGAAACATTCTGATTAAAGGATATTCGATACCCTTTAATTCCTCACGGTAAAGATCGAGGGTTCTTGATACCGGAAGTTCCATATTGGACTGTCCGGCCAGTAAAAATACGTCTCCGACATATACATAGTTGATTGTATATCTGTCGGTTTTATCAGCTATATTAATGGTGTGGGGGCCGCCTGCTTCCATAGGAGGTAAAACGATAAAGAAATGTCCTTCTTCATCGCAAAGCCCCTCATATATGCTTTTGTCAAAATACAGGCGGATTTCACTATTCGGAGTAGCATAGCCTTCGATAATATTCTCGAAGTTTCTCTGAATAATCATTCCGTCGCTGTAAATTTTCGACAACTTCATAGTCTCACCCCGCGGATTAAGTTACCGTCAGAAAAGAGGGCGTCCTTTTTCGTCTTCTATGCCCGTCTTTCTGAAGAAATAACTGTTAATCACGTCACGCCATTCTTTGGCATGTTCTGTCTGGTGCTCAAAACGCGAAGCTGCTCTTTCATAGACATCGTCTGCAATAAGCCCCTTTAGGGACTTAAACGATTCATACATATCCCCTGCTTCCGCAGCACCCTCAAAATGTGTGTCATAAATGTGCTGAATAATGGTCTTGCCATTTTTCAATACATAATTATAAGGCAATCTGTGGAAAAACAAAAGTAAATCTTCGGGACATGTTTTAACTGATGCATACATATCCGCATTCTCTTTTCGATACTGCGATGTAAAGCCTGTTCCCGCCTCGGTTCTGTCTCTTCCGATAGCGTGTAAATCAGCCCTGTGATAAGTGCCCCAGGGTGAATATTCATAGCCGTCTACATCGGGTCCGTAATGAATTCCCGGAACTACCATCCATCCGATTCCGAGAGGCGCATTGTATTTCTCATATACCGGCCAGGATTTCATAAGAATGTCTGTGATTGTATCTACAATCTTTTTACCGTTCTTTTCTTCGAAACTCTTCTCACCCAAAGCCTGTGCGAGGTAAAGCATCACCCATTCTTTTGCAATATCCTCTGCGGATAAAGAAGTATCGAATGAAAGTCTTCCGAATCCGTAAAGATTGGCTCCAGCAAGATCGTGGCCCGTCCAGTTGTAATCGTTACCCGTATTACATACCGCAGCCATACCTGCGTTTTTATTTCCCATCACGCGTCCGGAAATAATATCCGCCACGCTCGCTTCTTTCATATGCGTATTGAATGTGAGAATTTCCTTAAACCAGGGAATAAGGTAGCATACATGCTTTTGCTGTCCCGTATATTCCTGTGCTATCTGAACCTCGAGCATCTGATTGGTATTCTCCAGACCGCCGAACAAAGGTGAAACCGGTTCTCTCACCTGAAAGTCCATGGGGCCGTTCTTTATCTGTAAGACAACATTCTCTTCGAATCTGCCGTCAAGGTCGTGGAAGTAATCATAGCCCGCTCTTGCTCTGTCGGTCTTTTCGTCCCTCCAGTCCTGCTTGCAGTTATATACGAAGCATCTCCAGATAATAAGTCCGCCGTAAGGAGCGATTGCTCTTGCCAGCATGTTTGCACCGTCCGCCTGATTGCGTCCGTATGTAAAAGGTCCCGGTCTTCCTTCAGAATCGGCTTTTACGAGAAAACCTCCTAAAAGAGGCAAATGCTCATAAATCTCTTTGCACTTATCGCTCCACCATTTGATTACTCTTTCATCCAGAGGATCCGCGCTGTCGATTCCGTACTCCATGGGAAGCGCATAATTTGCACTGACAAAAAGTTTGATTCCGTAATCGGCAAAGATTTCGGAAAGCTTTTTCATATTTTCGTAATGTCTGTCGGAGATAAGATATGATGCCTCGCCTTTGACATTGACATTATTGATTACAACAGCATTGATTCCGACTGATGAAACCGCTCTGGCATACATAATCGTTCTGTCGTTTATAATCATTTTGTTATCTTCAAAGAAGAATGAATTGCCCGAGTACCCTCTTTCGATATCTCCTGTCATATTGTCCCAGTGATTTAACATTCTTAAAGGATTGTCGGGTATTTTTATGATATTGACTTCTTCGGTCAGTTTGCCCAATCTTATTAATTCTATAAATCTGAAGGTTCCGTATAAAAGACCGTTATAGTCGTTAGCCTCTACAAAGAAAGCATTTTCTGTGGAATAGATTCTGTAGCCTTCTGCGCCAAGCTTTTCGTTTGATACTTTTTTTATGAGGAGGGCTTTTGTTGCCTCTTCGCCTTTAACGAATGTGGTCTCTCTGTCAAAAAGAATGTCAAAAGCAGTTTTGATTTCGTTTTTGATGCTTCTTAAAATTCTGTTGTTTTCATCACACGAAACGAAGCAGACATTCTTAAGAATATCGGCTACTTTTCTTTCGTTCTCGTCGGATATATTTAATTTCTCATAATTAAGCCATAATGAACTGTACATATGCGTTTCTCTTTCCAAATGAAAAAATATGTAGTATACTTGTATTTCAGTACAATATCATTTTACTACTTATTATTGTTTTGTCTATACGAAAAATCCGAAAGTGTAATTTTACCTGCAAAAAACTGTAATATGTAGGAGATATTTGTTTATAATAGTATTATAACTTATTAAAAAGGATACGTAATGAATCTTTTCAGCATGGACGGAAAAATATATAAGTTTCTCTCGAAGTTCTGGCACATGGTATGGATCGGAGTTCTCTGGATAGTCTGCTCCATCCCCATCATTACCATCGGCGCATCTTCGACGGCCGCTTATTATGCAATGGTAAAAAGTGTTCGTAAAAACGAAGACCAGCCCACAAAGGATTTCTTTAAATCTTTTAAAAGAAACTTCGTACAGGCTACGATAATGACTGTAATTTACATCGTCGTGGGCGGAGCATTCGCTTATGCCGCATGGTTTTATTATCACGGCCAGGGTTCTTTTAACATGGGAATGAGATGGGTCTTTTACATTATCATTCTCGTTTATCTATGTACGATCACATATGCTTTCTCGTGGCTTTCAAGATATGACATGAGCACTTTTCATGCGCTTACATATCCTATCGCAATCACACTGATGCATTTGCGCTTTTCGCTAGGATTAATTGTTTACTGGGTTGCTGCCGCAATCGTGCTTTACTGGTCTTACAACACATTTCTTTTCGCACCTCTGCTTGTACTTATACCCGGACTTAAATGTCTTTTAGACACATATATGATTGAGCCGGTGCTTAAGAAATACGAGTCGATTGCACTTGGTACGGCTTCTAATAACAGCGAGGCCGAGACCGAAAACGCAGAAGAAAAAACAGAAACCGAAGATGAAAAATAAAGGGGTTACACATGAGTACTTTTATGAATGATGATTTTTTACTTTCTAATGATGCGGCCAAAAAGCTTTACAATGATTTTGCTAAGAATCAGCCGATAATCGATTATCACTGTCACATTGATGCCAAAGAAATCGCCAAGAATAAGCGATTCGAAAATATCACCGAGCTCTGGCTTGGCGGCGATCACTACAAATGGCGTTTTATGCGCGCTGCAGGCGTTGAAGAAAAATACATCACAGGCGATGCAACGGATAAGGAAAAGTTCGTAAAATGGATTGAAGTACTCTCTTCGGCAATCGGCAATCCTTTGTATCACTGGAGCCATATGGAATTAAAAAAGTATTTCGGTTTCGAAGGATATGTTAAAAAAGAAAATGCCGAGGAGCTCTGGGACATCTGCAATAAGGTTATTGCCTCCGAAGATTTCTGTGCAAGAAAAATAATCGAAGATTCGAATGTATCGGTTCTCTGCACCACTGACGATCCTGTAGACTTGCTGGAATATCACGATGCTATTGCAAAAGATGAATCGGTTAAGTTCAAAGTACTTCCGGCATTCAGACCCGACAATGCACTGGCTATCGAAAAGCCCGGTTTCACAGATTACATCAAAAAGCTTTCCGAAGTAAGCGATATGAAAATTAATTCACTTGAGACTTTAGAGGAAGCTTTATATTCAAGAATTAAATATTTCAAAGAAAAAGGCTGCGTGATATCAGATCACGGTTTACTCGATATTCCTTTTGCCCCTGCAAAGGATTTTGAAGCCAATACAATCTTCAAAAAGAGATTAAACGGAATAATGCCTACTGCAGAAGAAATCGAAAAATACCGAACCACTCTTTTAGTATTTCTTCACGCAAAATACAAAGAAGCCGGTTTTGTAAGCCAGCTTCACTATGGCTGCAAAAGAGACAACAATGAAAAGATGTTTAACGAAATCGGTCCCAACACAGGTTTTGACTGCATCTCTTCTGTTACCTCCGGTAACAAGCTCGCTGATTTATTAAATCTTTTAAACAATAATGATGCTCTCGGCAAAATGATTGTTTACAGCCTTAATCCCAACGATAACGATATCATCGATACTGTTATTGCATGCTTCCAGGACGGAACGTGTGAAAACAAAATCCAACACGGAAGCGCATGGTGGTTTAACGACAATAAAGCAGGCATGGAAAAGCATCTTAATTCCCTCGCCAACAATACAAACCTTGCAGGCTTTGTAGGAATGCTGACCGATTCAAGAAGCTTTGTATCATACACAAGACACGATTATTTTAGGAGAATTCTTTGTAACTTCTTAGGAACACTCGTTGAAAACGGAGAATTCCCCGAAGACTATGAAATCTTAGGAGAAATCGTTAAAAAGATTTCTTACAAGAACGCTAAAGAATACTTCGGTTTTTAATCTAAATGAAAAACAAAAATCCAATCAGAAAAGAAAGATACGAGAATTTAAAAAAAGCCTCTGCGCTTCCGTTTGGCAAGCGCATGAGGTATTATTTTGATTTCTTTAAATTTCATCTGCTGGCATTGCTTGTCTTTGGTGTAATCGTTTTCTTTGTTTTAAAAGATATAGTCTTCGCTCCCGATGTGATTTTAAACGGTTATATTGTAAACAGAACCGAAATCCCTTCGATAACCGATGAAGAATTCATTACTTCATTCCCCGAATATCAAAACATAGATATCAAAAAACACAGGGTATATTTCTCATCAGAATTATTCTTAAATGATTCGGATATTGAATCTACCGCAAAGCTTATTGCAACAGCTTCCGCAGGTGATATAAATTTCCTTATCTGCAACGAAGAAACCTTTGCGCGCCTTGGAAAGATGGGTCTTCTTTCAGATATAAACAATTACCCCGGCCTTCAAAGCAAATATAACGACAGACTTATTGTCTACGACCATACAAAAAACGACACCTCCGAAGACGATTCGCTGGGCATAAAACCCTACGGAATCGATGTCTCCGAAAGTGCCGTATTAAAGTCATTTAACGCATTCAAAGAAGATGAAAACGTTTATCTTTGTATAGGTATCAATTCTGACTTAAACGATACTGTTTTCGCTTTTATTGAATGGATTGCGCGATAATTATTCTTCGCTTTCTTCCTCTTCTTCCAAAGCAGCCTGATTTGCATATTCTATAGCTTCCTGAGAAATATTTTCTTCGGGAGTGTATTTCTCAAGGTTGGAAGTTACAACATTGTTTGAAAGTGAATCCAGATCCGAGAAACCGTTGTAATAAACGATAACCTGATTGCCGAGGATTCCCCAAAGTGATGTCTGATATACATCAAATTTGTGTGAATCAGAAGCCCAGGGCTTTTCATACTTGTTCAGATCATAAATGAAGTTTCCGTCCGAATCTACATACATATTTTCCCATGAAACATAGTTATAGAAATCGCATTCACATGTAACATCTTTTTTCTTATGATCCTTAACTTCTTTTGTATAATGCATTCTGTAAACAAGGCATACCTTATTTTTGAAATCCCAAGTCGTTAAGTCTTTTGCCGTAAGGAAATATGTTCCGATATATTCAACATCCAAAACAGCTTCGCTGTCGAGTGCGGTATTAATTGAATTGGACTGCATTGTATCGGAAGCCTGTTTTTTCATCTTTTCCAGCTCTTCTTCGGGAATCATGGAAGCGCTTGAAATATATTCGCCCAAACCTTCAACAGCAAATGATTTGCTTTCCGAAGTAGGTGCTTTTCCGTAGGCCTGAATATATGCTTCGATTCCATAAGGTGTGGTTGCAGTCATAACAATCTCTTCACCGTTTGAAAGATTTGTCATTCTGTCAAGTGTATAATACAAACCGTTACTGGGCATATTATTTACAACAGCCTGACCTGCGGGAGAAATACCCGTGAAATCAATTGTAATTCCGTCAAAAGGATCAAAGTAAGCTACAGGTTCAAGATCTTCAACAGTAAACTCAATATCGGAATAATTTAATTTTACGCCGAGAGAAGAACATGTTTCAGCTACTTCTTCCTCACTCATTCCGCCAAAAGTCCAAGTGTATGTAATTACATCATTATTTGAAAGGCGGGTGCATTCCGAAAGTTCTCCCATAGGATTAAATCCTGCCACGAATAACTTGGCAGCATCTGCATCATTGTTAATATCAATACCTGATAAAGCAATTAAGAACTGTGTTCCGGAATCAGCATTGTTGTATTCTCTTTTAAATTTGCTTGTAAATTTGAACTTATCTGCGTTGTCTTCCATAAACGTAGTCGAATCAAATACATATGCGGCTGTACCGTATCCGTCATATCCCTGCGTATCGAGAGATATATACTGGTTCATATCGATAGTGGGTTTGTGCAAAGCGATTGCGACAATAATAACCACTACGACAATAACTACAAGAAGTAACAAAGCTAAAGCTGCCAAAGCAATTCCGATGCCGACAAAAAGTTTTGTTTTCTTTTTCTTGGCCGGCTTAGGCTCATCAGCTTTCTTCTCTTCTGCAGGCTTTTCTTCTGCAGGCTTTTCTTCTGCAGGCTTCTCTTCTACAGTTGCTTTTTCTTCAACTGCTTCCGCGGTTTCTTCAACAACCTGTTCTGCCTCGTTTGCAGCAGTTTCTTCGATTACCTGCTCTTCTTCATTTTGAATAATTGTGTTTTCGTCCATAATACTCCTCATTCCTAACGTATTATTATTTTAATATAATCAACAAAATTGATTATATTTATTTACTTAACTATATGCAATCTTTTTCTTGCTAATTCTCTATCCTAAATATGACATATCATTTATATGCCTTACGCAGTGTTTTCCGTCATCAAATACAAGCATTTTGGATACTCCGCCTGCCGGACCGTGTATATTCACATCATAAAAGGATTCAAGCGGAAGTCCGATAAACATTGCATTCCAAATGCTTAAAAGATCTCCGTGCGAAACGATCACGATAATTTCTTTATCGCTCGCCATTATTTCCTCATAAAAGGGTTTAAGGCGGTTCCATGCATCACGTCTGCTCTCTCCGTCTGAGAAAAGTCTGTCATCAACCGTCTTTTCATCGCATTCAAGATTTTCGCGAAGCCACTCAACGGATTTTCCACAGCACTTTCCTAAGTTTCTTTCTCTTAATTCATTTCTTAAGATTATTTCAACGCCCAGATATTTTGCTATCTCGTCTGCCGTCTGCTTTGCACGCTTAAGGTCTGAAGAATACATAACCACTTCTTTACCCGAGAGCTCATCTTTTAATTTCTGTCCGATTTGATCCGCCTGCTTTTTACCAAGTTCAGTTAAATCCCAGTCGGTCCAGGAACCAACCATACCATTCGTATGGTGAACCGATTGTGTATGTTGTACTGTAATAATAGTCTTCATTGTCTTTCTCCGGTATTTTACGCTAGTCCATTAATCCTAACGAGTGTGTGCTATTGCTGAAATCACCGCAAAACGGTATTTTTTGTTACGGTACTCCGATCTGTCGCACTCACGAATATACCTGTACATTTGCCTTCCTGCAAAAATTTTTTTGTCCTAATAAGGAAAATGACCAAAAGAGCCTACTTTTTTACTGACATCCTCATATCTATCCATTTCCGCTGCACTGAATGGTGCGCTTAAGTTATCATATAAAGGCTGCGAATCAATTCTCCAGACAGTACCGAAAACATTTGCATGCCCATCGTTTAGCAACTCATCCCGAAATTCGTCGGTTTGCGTTTTATAATCCGAATTCTTCGGGCTGCTTGGAGGAATATATATAATTAACTCCACGTTGCAATTATCAAGAACTTCATCCGCATCTGCCGTGACCGGAAAAGATGAAGGCAAATACAAACTTACGAAATGTACAAATACCTTGCAATTTCCGAATTTCTCCTCCGCGGTTTTCTGCATATATTCTTCAATTTCGCTTCTTTTCAAAAGCATCATATAGTTATCTTTATAAACCCACTGTCCGTTTTGAAACATAACATGTGCTCTGATTTCACCGTCAGGAAACATATCATTTTTATAAAAGACTTCGGTAATATAGTATTCCCTGTCATACGAAACGAGCTCATTATGATCTACCGTAAAATCATTCCCGGGATATCTGTCTTCCATATATGAAGCCAGCATTTTCAGTGTG
>JAGCVT010000029.1 GCA_017962225.1 Lachnospiraceae bacterium | reverse complement strand
TATCCATGTACGATTCGTCAATAATATTTTCATTTTTCATTAAAATTTTTTTTAGCAGGTCCTTTGAAAAGGTGAAGAGATATTTGAATCTTTCTCCAAAAGACTTGTATTTAATGGCTTTTATGATACCTATAACAAGACCTGCAAAAAGTGAAATTGTAAAAACTAGCATAACCTCTTTGAAAGAAAAACAAATTCCGAGCATTCCAAAGAGTTTTACATCCGCTGCCCCGAAGAATCCGAGTGCGAAAAGCGGAAACAAAACCAAAATGGGAAATAAAATCGAGAAAACTGTACCGAAAAAATCAATCCCGTTGTCTTGAATGATTTTACATGTAAGAAGAAACAATGATGCAATAAGAATGTACCAGTTAGGGATTTTATCGGTACTGAAATCAAACGCTGTAGCGCCGATCAACAATAGTATCAATAAAATGTATATTTTTTTACTCCTTTCATAATATTGCAAAATATTCAGTTGTAATTTTAAATCAGGAAAATTTGGGGAGAATTTATCCCAATTTGAGGAGTCTCATTTTTTAGTGGTGAAAATGATTATAAATCATTTCATAAAATTTGTAAAGAGAAAATTTTTAATTTTTCAGATTTTTCGTGATAATTCATATACAAAAGTAGGACAAACCCTTTGTATTAGGTGCTTTACAACGTTTTGGTTTTTAAGAAAAACAAAAAAGGACCACATTTCAGCAGTCCTTTTTCGAAGGTATGTATAAAAAATTTAATGAAGAAATCTGAAGGACTTTAATCCCATATTTCCGAAGCCGGTGTACTTAAGGTACAAAGCCGAAACTCCGTCGGGAATATTACATTCTGATTTGTACGTTACCCAAACGGTTTCAAAATCAACGCCTAATTTGGCATAAACAGGACCGTCCGGGGTTGTGCGGACCTCGAAGTCGCCTTTTCCGTATCCGCAAACGTCAAGCTCAATTCCTTTTACGCCTTTAAAATCAAAATATTTAAATCCAAGTGTTGTGTTTTCTACGATGTTATAAATATAACCAACACACTCTTCTCCGTCTTTTCCGTCCTGAGTTACTCTGGGAACGTGATGTCCGCCGACATAAGGGATTCTTTCCTTGTCGGTGTACATGTTGCAGACGATGTAGGAAGGGTATTCTTCGGTATCAGAAAGAGGTCCGCCGTTTAAGCCGCAGGATGTAATCTCAACCTGGGGAATGCTTCCGTCAGGAAGGAATTTAACCTCTTCAGCGCAGCCCTGACGTGCGTACCAGTCGTTGTTGGTCTGACGATGATAAAAGATATATCTTTTACCGTTTATCTCGCACAAACCGCCGTGGTTGTTAGCACCGTACGCTGCGGGCTCTTCTGCTTTTTTGTATGTGGAAATACCGATATCACAGTTTGATACGATAACTCCGCCGTATTTAAAATCTCTGTCAGGATAGTCACTGGTTGCATAGCAAAGCTCATGCATAACTTCCGAAGAGTATACAAAATAGTATTTACCGTCGAATTTTCTGATGGATGATGCTTCGAAAAATCCGTGTTTTTCGAAGTCTGTTCCAAGTGCACATACGGGTGAAGGGACTACGAACTTGGGTGCTTCTTTTATGGTGAGCATATCCTTGTCGAGCACGGTACACATAGAACCGTGTACGGATGCATCACCGAATGCACATACGCCGCCGGTGTAAAGATATGTAGTATCTCCTTCAGTAATAACTGCGGGATCAAACTGATGCTCTTCGCCCTTGTCACCGAGCTTAGTGCCGTCCTCGTAATGAACATATCCATAAAACTGATATCTTCCTGCAGGTGTATCGCAGACTGCTACGGAAATCGTTGATACCTTATCAAGAGCATAGTAAAGATAATATCTGCCGTCCGGTCCCTGTGTTACATCGGGTGCGTAAAGACACATGTTGTTTTTCTCATTGAGAGCATCGTCCAGTCTGGTATATATAACACCTTCGTATTTCCAGTCTTTTAGGTCATCGACGGGTGCGGAATAGCACACATAGTCGTTCTGGCAGAAGAAATGTCCGCCGAATCTGTCATGTGAACCGTACACATAAACCCTGTCTCCGAAGACATGGGGTTCACCGTCGGGAACATATTCGTATGAAGGTAAATACGGATTAAAACACTGTTTCATAAAATAAACCTTTCACTACATTTCAAGGCCTTTTTTGTTAAGCCATTCTTTGATAAACTCGTCAAACTCGGAATCGCGTGCTCCGGGAACGGGACCGTTTGAAGTAAATTCCATGCCTGCTTTGTTCTCTGCTGTGTAAGGAGCCCATGTAGGCATAGGTGTTCCGTCTGCATCGTTTCCGTTAGGATCGCCTGTTTTAACAAAGTTTGTAAGATAGTTGCAGATCTGTCTTGCAAGATCGAAATGTCTTCCGACAAAAGGTCTCCAGCAGAGTCCTAAGGTCTCAAAGAAGAACCAGAGGTCTACCGAATGGAAAGTGCCAGGGTTGTCCCAGCCGGGAATGTCGGGATTGAAAAGATAGTAATAACAATCTTTATCGTTATGTTCAAATACGCCTTTAACCGCACATTCAATGCCGTTTGCAAAAGCATACTGATTGCCGTTTTTAACGTGAGCTTCCTTGAATGAAAGGAATTCGTCTGCCTTGTCACCAAAAATTTCTCTTGCTTTCTTTTCGAAATCTTCATCGTTTTCAGCCACGATAAAGCTCTTAAATTCATCGCTTGTGTTACCTGACATCATAGGAACATGAGCATGTCTTCCTTCAAGGAATGCCTTGGTCTGATTCTCTTTTAAGAAGCATCCGTCAATCGAAGGACAGAAGAAGAAATTGTTCTTGTTTCTGAATTCGCTTGCTTTGTCACGAACAAACGAAGCATCAAGTTTTCTTGCTTCTTCGATTGTATTAACGCCGAGTGATTTGATGAATTCGTCGCCCTTTTTCTGAACTGCTTCAAAATCACGGGGAACAATTATAAAGTCATTAAAGTAAGGGAATCCGATGATTCCGCTCATGATTACGGCCTTCTGGAAGAGTCCCTGTGAAGAACCTGTTAAATGTGAAAATACACTGCCGCCGCCTGCAGACTGACCCATAATAGTTATATTGTCAGGGTCGCCGCCGAATGCAGCGATATTTCTTTTAACCCATTTGATACCTGCCTGCTGGTCTAAAAGACCGAAGTTTGTAGGTGCTTCAGGGCTTTCTTTGGAAAGTTCTTCGTGTGCAAGGAAACCGAATGCGCCAAGACGATAGTTAACAGATACGAAGACTACGCCTCTTTTAGCAATGTTTTCACCGTTGAATTCCATTTCAGGCGGATATCCCCACTGGAAACCGCCACCGAAGAACCATATAAGTACAGGAAGTTTTTCGTCTGCGCTCTTTGCGTTAGTCCAAACGTTAAGGTAAAGGCAGTCTTCATCCATATCGATTTCAGGATCAACATGCCAGTCACGAACATAAATATCGTCCGAAAGACCCGGTACATCCTGCATTGAAATGGGACCGAACTTGTATGCATCAAGCACGCCTTCCCAATTCTTAGCCGGTTGGGGAGCTTTCCATCTTAACTCTCCCACGGGCGGTGCTGCAAAAGGAATTCCTTTAAAAACCGTAATTCTCGTGTTGTTTCCCGCCAAACCGCGAACTTCGCCATTTTCAGTCATGACTTTTCTTAACATTCTAAAACCTCCGTTTTCTGCTATATTACGAATTTATGAATCATGTTAACCGCATAAACTCATTTTATATTATATAAAAACTGTTACGATATTTTATTAGACAAACTAAAGAAAAAAGGGGCACAAAATTTAGTTGAATATCATTCATTTACTCCTTGTTTGCGTACTCTTTTGACAACTAGAAAACGCTTATAAATAGGGGGTTTAAAGGGTTTTTTGAAGGTCGATTTTTCTCGGTTTTCGTTATATTTCACAAACTTTTTTTATTTGTAGTTTTTATATTGATTAAACCAAATCCCAATGTTACGATACAATCAAATTCAGGATTTTCTATCGTCGGATTCCCGACATCGGATTTGTTAATACAACTTTCCCGGAAATTTTCCTGCTAAAACAAAAATATAATTGCAGGAACCAATTCCTGCCGAAAGGATCTATGCATGGGGTTAGATGCTAACGAAAAAATTCTTGCCGATTACAATGATGTTTTCGCCGATATCATGAATGTTTTTCTTTTTGGCGGAAAACAGGTGATTAAGGAAGATCAACTGGAGAATTCCAAGGACCGAAGTCAGTATAAAGCTGACGGAGAACTCCATCAACAGGAAAGAGATGTATCCAAATTCTATAATGACAAAGAAATGCGAATAGCATTTCTTGGAATAGAGCATCAGAACAAAGCAGAGGAATATATGCCGTTGAGAGTTATTTCTTATGACGGCAGTTCCTACAGATCGCAGCTTTTAAAAAGTGAAGATAAGAAAAAGCCATATCCGGTAATAACACTTGTTTTATATTTCGGAACCACTCACTGGAGGTATGGCAAATCATTATACGAAGTACTTGATATTCCTGCAGATATTAAAGATTATGTAAGCGATTATAAAATAAATGTTATCGAAGTCGCATTCCTTAATCAGAAACAGATAGATATGTTTCAAAGTGACTTCAAAATAATTGCAGATTTTTTTGTTCAAAAAAGAAAATACGAAGATTATGTTCCTTTAGACGATCCGATTAAACATGAGGATGAATTCCTGAAAATGATGGAAATCATGGTCGGGGACAAGAGATATTCGCAGGTATTGGTTGAACTGAATAAAGAAAGAGACAAGTTAAAGGAAGGAAAAATAAGTATGTGTGAAGTATACGATAAGATAGAAGGCCGTGGAATCCAGAAAGGAATTCAAATGGAAAGGGCGAATACAGAAAAAGAAAGAATGCGTGCTGATTCAGAAACAAAACGTGCTAATGCCGCTACAGAACGTGAAAAAGCTGCAAGAAAACTCGCAAATGCTGAAAAAAGACGCGCAGATAAGGCTGAAAAAGAAATTGCAAAACTCAAAAAACTGCTTGCTGAAAAGTAATATATAATACTAAAAAAGGACTGCCTATGCAGTCCCTTTTTTTACTCTTCCTTCTTATCAACAATTGCTTTTCCGAACCACTTCTTTTTATACCAGTAGTACATTACAATCAGTCCTCGGATACATTCGTCCATAGCTGTTCCGATGTAAACACCTGCGACGCCGATACCGGCAAGAACGCCGAGGCCGAAGCCGAAGGTTAAGCCGATTCCCCACATGGTTATAAGACCGACTATAAGCGGGAATATGTATGCGCCTGCTGCCTTTAGCGAGCAGATGAAAGTCATGTTAAGGCATCGACCGATTTCAAGGAAAATATCCACTAACAGTATCATACTTCCCAGTGCGATAACTGTTTTGTTCTGCGTGAAAATCCTTAATGTAAACGGACTTAATGCCCAGTTAATTGTCGCCAGCGCAACCGTTATAGGCATAGAAACAAGGAGGGTTTTAAACACTCTTTTATACGCCAGATCTTCTTTGCCGGCGCCAACTAAGTGGCCCGTAATAATCTGGGTAGCCATTGCCGATGCGTTCGAGAAAATAATTGCAAATGAAATCAGCGAATTGCAATATACTCTCGCATTTACCGAATCGTTGCCCATTCCGTTTACAAACGAAAGAAGGCACATCTGGTACATTGTGTATGAAAGATTTTCACCCGCAGAAGGAAGACCGATTTTAATCATCTTCCATAAAAGGTCAAATGGGAAAGGTTTAATGTAACGAATGGAAATCTTTCCGATTTTTGCTATATAAAAGAATGCCAAAGCTGCTATAACGGCTATTGTTCTGGCAACAAATGTGGAAATTGCAACCCCCGCAACCCCCATATTTAAACCTTTCAATGGTCCGTATAAGAAAAGATAGTTTCCACCGATATTGATTACATTGATTGCGATGGAAATATACATACCGACTTTCGGATATCCGTTACAACGGAGTATCTGAATCATTACATTGTAAATTGCCATTAAGAATCCGCCACCGCCAACGATGTAGATGTAAGTCATTGCGTAAGGCTTCATCTCGGGCGATACTTTTAGGAGCATCATGAAAAGCGGGTTTGCCAGTACGATTCCGATACTGAGTATTACGCCGAAGGTCGCATTAAACACTACTGCAAGTGAATAAATCATATTCATCTTGTCGTATTGTTTTGCGCCGAGGTACTGTGCAACAACAACCGATGTGGCGGTAGCGATAATGTTAAAAAGAATGATAATCATAAACATTATCTGGTTCGCATTTCCGACCGCACCAACTGCGTATTCGTCATAATGGCTTAACATCAGAGTGTCGACATTATTAACCATTACTCCGAGAAACAGTTCAAAGAACATCGGTCCCGCTATTACAAGCAGCGGTGTTTTTTCATTTATTACAGGACTCTTATTTTCTTTACTCATTCTAAACTAGATTACTTTCTTAGACTGCTCTAAAGCGTCTATTACTTTGTCGCACCAGGCATCAAATTCAGGATCCTCCACCTGGCATTCCGGATGAGACAAAACATAATCAAGTGCAATTCTCACACCCTTGTTAAAGCTTATGTTCGTTCTCATTTCGGGTACGATTCTTTTTAATTTGCTGTTATCAAATACAACCGACACAGCCTTATCGCCTATCAGGCTTCCTTCAAAATCAAAGCCGTATTTATCCCCTACATCGCTTAAATATTCCGAAGAAACATGATATGCATTTAATTTTACACCGAGTGCTTCGGCTATTGTAGCATAAATCTGATTCCAGGTAAGAGTTTCGTCGCCTGTAATCTGGAATGCTTCGCCGATAGCATGGCGGTTGCCCATAAGGCCGATAAATCCGACTGCAAAATCAGCATTGAATGTCAGGGTCCAGAGAGATGTACCGTCTCCCTGAATGATAACGGGCTTACCTTCCTGCATTCTCTTAATAACCTGATAAAAGCCCTTTTTACCGTGAACGCCTAAGGGTACATTTCTCTCATCGTAGGTATGACTCGGTCTTACAATAGTAACCGGGAAACCTTCCTCGCGATACTTCTTCATCAGGAATTCTTCCGAAGCAATCTTGTTTCTTGAGTATTCCCAGTGAGGATTTGCAAGCGTCGTACCTTCAGTGATTCTGTAATCGGCTGCAGGCTTATTATAAGCCGAAGCGGAACTTATGTATATATACTGATTCGTTTTCTCCTTAAAAAGTCTGTAGTCCCTTTCTACCTGATCAACCGTAAAACCGATAAATTCGCTGACTACGTCAAAGTGCATTCCTTCGATTTTTTTACGAACGTCTTCTTCATCGGACATATCCGCTTTGATAAGATGAACGTTTTCGGGAATTGCATCGCTTCTGTTGCCACGGTTAATCAGCCAGACCTCCCACGAGGGATCTGCAGCAAGTTTTCTTACTATTGCAGCACTGATTGTGCCTGTTCCGCCAATAAATAATGCCTTCATATATTCACCCCTTATACCATCATTTCATAAATCTTTGTACAGTCTTCTTCGTTTAATGTAACGAAGCCTGAGATGCTTCCGTTTCTTCCGGATGTTCTGCAAAGCACGTTTACGAGCTTGGGAATATCCTCTTTCTTTGCGCCGAGCTCTTCAAAATTCTTGGGCATTCCGAGTGAGCAAAGATAATTCTGAAGTGCATCGATTCCTTCGAGCGCTGTCTTTTCGGGATTTGCAAAATCCATCTGGCAGCCCCAAACTCTTACAGCAACCTGAGCAAAACGCATTACGTCATGCTTGTAAACATATCTGAAAACTGCAGGCATTGTAACCGCAAGTCCTGCACCGTGTGCACAGTCATAAAGAGCTGATAATTCGTGCTCGATTGTGTGGCTGTTCCAATCCTGGCTTCTTCCGACGCCGCAGGAATTGTTGTGTGCCATCATTCCTGCCCACATAATGTTTGCTCTTGCTTCGTAGTTGTGAGGATCTTCGATTACTCTGATTCCCTCATGCTTCATGGTGAGCAAAAGTGCCTCAATCAGTCTGTCTGTTACTTCAACTTCTTTTGTATTTGTAAGATATCTCTCATAAAGGTGAGCCATGATATCCGTGATGCCTGCTGCCGACTGATAAGGAGGAAGTGTTTCCGTAAGTGCGGGATTTAAGATACTGAATTTAGGTCTTATGGCATCTCCGCTCGCGCCTCTTTTAAGCATGCCCTCTTCTTTTGTGATAACAGAATCGGGGCTTCCTTCACTGCCCGCTGCCGCGATTGTAAGAACTGTTCCAATGGGAAGAGCCTTTTCAACTCTTTTACCCTCATAAAAATCCCAGAAATCTCCATCGTAAACCACACCTGCTGCGATTGCCTTTGATGAGTCGATGGTACTTCCTCCGCCGACCGCAAGAATAAAATCAATGTTTTCCTTACGGCATAAATCAATGCCTTCGTATACAAGGCCGCTTCTGGGGTTGGGCTTTACTCCGCCGAGCTCCGCAAAGGGAATGCCTTCCTTTTCAAGTGAAGCCTTTACTCTGTCTAAAAGACCCGATCTTACAACGCTTCCGCCGCCGTAATGTATCAAAACTTTTGTTCCGCCGAACTTTTTAACCAAAGCTCCTGCTTCATTTTCTGTGTCTTTTCCGAAAGCAAATGCTGTCGGCGAATAAAAGTAAAAATTCTGCATAATGTAACCCTCCGTTTGAATAGTTTTATAGGTGACATGATAATCATAAAACTGTCAATGTCACAAAAATAGAAGATATTTATTGTATTTTGCCCATTTTTTGCTATTATGAAATCAGGTATGAATTTTACGGAAAGGGCAACTAAATGGAAAAAGAGATTATAAAATTCCCATCTGTTCAGGGCGTCAGCGTTATCGACAGAAAGACTCCCGAATACTTTCCTCCTCACTGGCACAACGCCTCCGAGTTTACGCTGATATTAAAGGATAACTGTGTCTATAAGATAAAAGACGAAATATATCATTTAAACTCAGGAGACATACTTTTAATATGGCCCAGAGAGCTCCATGAAATCCTGTCTTCTCCCAAGGAAGGCTCTGTTTTTATACAGTTTTCTGCAGATATTATTGAAAACAATCTCGACCTGGTGTCTGCTTCCAAATTTATGAGCGCATGCCATGTAATAAGCGCAAAAAAAGAGCCTGAAACGGCTCAGATCCTGCGTGATATTATATATGAAATCGGAGATATTTATAGCAAAAAACCGTCTTTTAGCGAGACTAAATGTAAAATATTAATATACAGGCTTCTCCTTGTAATCGGAGACTACGTTATGCGTGAACAGCATGAGCAGAACGGACCCGCCACTTTTTCGACCACATCCAGAAACTACATTCGTTCCGCCTGCAATTACATCGCAGAGCACAGCATGGAAGATATTTCGCAGGCCGAGGTGGCTGCCAAAATAGGCTTAAGCCCCTACTATTTCTCCAAGCTTTTTAAGGAATATCTGCAGACTTCTTTCCCGCAGTATTTAACACGCATAAGACTTCAGAATGCAATCACTCTTTTAACAGAGGATTCTCTTTCGATTACCGAGTGCGCTTATATGGCGGGCTTCCAGTCCACCACAACTTTCAACAAGGTATTCCTTGAATCAGTCGGCTGTTCTCCGAGAGAATACCGCAAGCTTCAGTACAATCAGCAGTAATTATTCGCCCTTAAGCATTATCATTCCTGCCATCGTGCCGCGTTTGCCTTTCTGCGCGCGGTGCGAGAACAGCACATCGTTGTTGCAGCATGTACAGAGTCCGGAAATGCTGATATGCTCGGGTAAAATTCCCGAATATGCAAGCGTTCCGAAAATGATTCTGCTTAAATCCAGATCGAATTTATCATCATCTTTTTCAAAATACCAGGCATCGTCCAGATAATCGAATTCCAGAAATTCTTCGAAAACATCACGGCTAACTTCATAGCAGCACATTCCTATGCACGGACCTACTCCCGCATAGATGTCTTCGGGTTTGCATCCGTATTCCTCGACCATCTTTTCGACCACTCTTGCGGAGATTTCCTGAGCTGTTCCCTTCCAGCCGGAATGCGCAATGCCGATTGCTTTTTTTACGGGGTCTACAAAGAAAACGGGAACGCAGTCAGCGCAGGTAACCGTGATTGCAAGATTGGGCTCGTTGGTTACAAGCGCATCCACATTGATATAATTAAATGGCTTTAAAATACCGCAGCCCGCGTCTTTTCTGGTCGCCACGCGGACATTACTTCCGTGATTTAAATTGCCTATTACAACATCTTCAAGTTTGATTCCGACGGCATCCGTGAAAAGCTCGTAGTTTTTACGGATGTTTTCTTTTGAATCGTCCGTTTTGATTCCGAGATTCATCGAAGAATAATATCCTTCGCTGACTCCCCCTTCTCTCGAAGAAAACGCATGAACAAGAAAATCAAACTGTTCAAAATCGGGGAACGTATAATACATTACTTCGTTGTTGTAGTTTTCTTTCATGTAAACCCTTTCCTGTACAAAAAACCCTCAATGCAAGTTTGAGGCATATATCTCAGATAAGCGGCCGGACCCAGGCACCCTTGCGGCACCCGGAAGATTCCTCTTAGTGCTGCTTCGTTCCCGACCTGACACGGTTCGTGGATTTCCGTCGCGCAAGACCCAAACCCAGACCGCTTATCTGAAACATACGCCAGACTCAAATTGCATTGAGGGCGAATTTGAGTATATAAAATTTACGTACAAATGTCAATCTGTGAGCACGGGATTAAGCTCAATATCCGGCTCGTCTCCCCTTGAATTGATTACCGTATAATTAAAGTTTCTGAAAAGATAACATCTGGTTTCGCCTATATCCTTATCGGCTGCATAAGAGCTTGTTGCGGTTACGGCAAAAATTAATCCGTCTATATTCTCGGCTTCCTGGAATATTTCAGCGGTCATACCGTCATAAACCGCGTGCGGATTTTCCTCTATAAAACCGCTTCTAATCAGTTCCACGCCGTCAAAGAAATTGTAGTAACACAAATTACCGTAAGTATCCTCGGATAAATATGTATCGCCATCAGGATTAACATCAGCAAATACAAGATCAAAGTTATAGTCATGGTAAAAATACGGTCTGCCATAAATATCTATAAGATCCGGCAATCCCTTGTATTCGACTTTTCCGGAATTTTCAACTCCGGGCTCTGCTTCCAAAACAATAATTTCCTTTATCTGCCCGTATTTTCCGACAACATGATTTATTCCGACATGCACACTGTCATCGAGCACTTCAATCTGATAGATTCCGGCGTAACCATCCTTCCAGATATCTTTTGCATCATATTCAGCCAGTACGATACCTTCTCCTCCGTAGTATCTCTGATACTCCGTAAGACGTATCTTATCACTGTCGTTGGCTGTAACTACATAAATGCTGTCTCCGGAGATTTTTACTGCATAAACGTAATCCTCGGGAATCAGATTAAGATCCACGCGATACGCATTACCGTAATCTATATAAAGATTTCCTGCCAGGAACTGATATACCGCAAAACTGTTGCTTTCATCCGAAACAGCCTCTATCTCGGAAAATGTGTCCGTGTCTGACCATTCTTCCAAAGCAGAACCGTCAGGATAACAGCTCATCAGATACTCAACCGAATAAACCTCGTTCGCTTCAAATCTCTCGGAATAAAACTTACCGTTCACATAGTAAAGAGGACCTGAACAGTAATCTCTGTAAGCCAGTCCGCATTCTCTTGTGTTTAAATCGAAGTAGCATACACAGCCTTCGTCATTTAATTCATATGCGTTGATAAACTGTCCCCAATCAGCGAAAAATGACGAAAAGTCGTTTAAATCATAATATCTGAAAAATACCACATCTCCGACTCTGACAAAATCGGTACCGTTGTTGGCTACATCCTGAGTTGCCCTGAAATGAGCACAGATTTCTCTCATTTTACCGCCCACGTCGAGGACTGCTTCTCCTTTTATTGCGTCCAGATTGTCCGGATCATACAAAGCAACAATCGGAATATCATTAATATCCACACGTTCAAAAACTGTTTTGCCTCCTTCAATGAAATAAAAACTTTCAGCAAACTCAAGTTCATCGCCGTTTAATTCATATGAAAACCGATATACTTCGGGAGATCCGCTTCTGAACTGATTTACAATCATTTCTCCGCTTCCTGCCTCGCTTAAATCACAATAGCCTGTGCAAAGATTTGCCTCAATTCCGCCTGTTTTCTGATAAACACTTGCCTCGGCGAATTCTTCTCCTTTTTCAAAAGTAATAAACCAGGGATTATCGCTGTCCTTCTGTTTCCATATACCGTAAAGATTTTCGTCCGCACAGTTTGTCGCGAAATTTTCGGAAGCATATGAATCGATATCACCCATAAAGAAGTCTTCAACTTTTTCACTTCTTGAAAGTTCAATCATTCTTCCGTTGGTGCCTATAGGACATAATGCCTCGTCACCTTCTATCTTAATGCCGTCATCCGTTAAGCTGATTACACCCTCAACGGGAGCACTCCAGTATCTGCCGAAATTAGACATTATGGAAAATGTCAGAACACCGATTCTTGCCTCGTTAGTATTTTCATAATAAAAATCTCTTGGATCCTCGGGAATAAATTCCATCATCCAGAATGAATAAACATCGAGTTCATCCTCGGATTCTACATATCCGCCGTAGGCGTAAACATTTCCGTAATAATTGTAAATTGAAAGAGCAAAAGGAGCTCCGCCTTCGTCTATTGCAAAATATGTGCCTTCAATTTTAGATGCAAAAGCATCTTTGCTGAAGCCCGAAACATCTGCAGACTGATTTCCCGAATTGCCGTTATCTCCGTTATTATTTCCCACACTGCCGCTGGGATTCACGGTACTCGGACCGTTTACAATCTGTGCCTGCGAATCGTTATTGTCCTTACCGGTGTTTACGCCCGGATTGGTACATCCTATTGCAAACATAAGCATATTCAGTACCAGCACGGTCGAAATAATATTCCTTAATGTCTTTTTCATTCCTCTTCCACCCTTTTATTTATTTGTTTTATTATACATCATCCCTGGTTATGTTTCTCGCCCACTTGTGGCTGTAGAAATGCTTAAATACCCACGGCCATTTTACGAACTCGTCCGTGCAAAGCAGGAAATACACCCATTTTACGGGGAGTTTTAAAACGAATGCTGCTAAAAGACCCAGCGGCACCGCGTAGCACCACATGTCTATGACATCACATTTGAAACCGAATTTGCTGTCGCCCCCGGCCCTGAAAACGCCGGCTATAAGACAGGTGTTTACCGATGTTCCCGTGATGTAGTAGGTATTTATATAAAGCATGAATTTCAGATAATCCTGTGCTGTCGGCGTGAGTTTTGCGAGCATTAAAACCACAGGCGTTATCGCAAATACAAACAAACCTCCTAAAATACCCGTTACGACCGAAAGTCTTAAGCAGATATGTCCTGCCTCCACGCCTTCTTCCATATTGCCTTCGCCGAGGATCTGACCGACAATAATTCCCGAAGCCATGCCTATACCGTAGCACATTACGCAGCCTAAGTTTCTTACAACATTTACGATTGAATATGCTGCAACCGCATCGTCTCCAAGGTGTCCGATGATAGCCGAATATGCGCTGAATGCAAGTGACCATGCAAGATCGTTTCCGATAGCAGGCATAGCCATGGTGATAAAGTCTTTTTCGAGGAGCTTATGTCTCTGGAACATTGTCTTAAATGTGAGCGATACGCCGGGCTTCATAAGAATTGAAACCGCCACACAGCCCATAAGCTGAATGAAACGGCTTATCGTGGTCGCGATTGCAACTCCGACTACGCCAAGCTTCGGCGCACCGAAAAGTCCGAAAATAAATACTGCGTTCAAGCCCACATTACAGATGAGCGCTATCGCTTCAAGTACCGTACTGGTCGTAACTTTTCCGATACATCTTAAAATCGACATATATACCGCACTTACAGCCCAGAATAAAAGTCCGGGAGCTATAAATACAAGATATTTTGCGCCTATATCAACAAGTGTTTCATCATTCGTATATATTCTCATCAGGAGTCTCGGTATCGCAAGGCAGAGAATTGCGCCGAGAGCAGCAACCGAAAGTGCGAATTTATGACCGATGCCTTCAACTTTTTCGATGGTCTTCATATCGCCTTTGCCGTAATACTGTGCTGCCAGCATTGCAATTCCGGTACCGATTCCGTAAAGGAACATAAAAAGAATACCCACCATGCTGTTGGCGAGCGATACCGCACCGATGGCCGACTGACCCACGTAATTTAACATCAAAACATCGGCGCTTGATACCGCTGCGTCGATGATGTTCTGAAACACGATGGGCAGTGCCACAACACATATTTTTTTGTAGATTTCTTTTTTGCCTTTTAACATAATTTTACATGTTGATAATACCATTTTTTGCCTTAAAACACAATGTTTGAAGCCCCTCGTTCTTGAGAAATGCGCTTAATTATGCTATCATTTTTGAAGTGAATAATTTTACATTTCGAGTTAACCGTTATGGATAAAAAAGGCAGAGTATACGTTTGCCACACCTACTATCACGTATATGTGGCGCTCCTAAAAGAATTAAATCTACCCAAAGACGAAAGATTTAAAGCCGACCTGGTTTTAAGTCTTATGTCCAATGACTTCGAAACCTTTGCCGAAAGAGTAAAAGAAAACGGCGTATTCGAAAATGTATATCTTTTCGACGAAAAAAGAGAAACATATTTCCCCGAAGTTGCAGAACTCAAAAAAGACAAAGGCAATATCGTTTCCAACATGATAAACCGTATCAAATTCACGAAGGCTTTCGCAAAGGCCGAAGAGCCTTTCGTTCCCGTGGATTTTTCCAAGTACAAAGACGTCTACGTATTCTGTGACGTCGATCCCATCGGTCTTTATTTAAATCAGAAAAAGATTCATTATCATGCCATCGAGGACGGCTTCAACTATCTTAAGTTTTACTCGCCCGTTCCCGCAAAGGCTGATAACAAAGGAGCCTGGGGCTTGAAGAAATTCTTCAGTATGACGCTTAATCTTATCTTCATCCGCGACGGCTACAGCAAATACTGCATCGATATGGAAGTAAACGACTTGTCCGTAGTAGATGATGATTTCAAAAAATACGTCGAAGTGCCCCGTGCAGAGCTTTTAAGCAAGCTTGATAAAGACGACAAAGAAATAATGATGAGAGTGTTCGTAAAAGACTTCGACGCCTTAAAAGAACAGCTTTCGAATGTGGATTCTAAACGCAAAAACATCATCATTTTAACCGAGCCTCTCACAACGGATTTAAAGCAGAGAGAAAAGCTTTTCAGAGACCTCGTGGAAGAATATTCAAAAGAGGGAGAAGTCTTCTTAAAGCCTCATCCGAGAGACGAACTCGATTATCCGACAGTCTTTTCAGACTGCAGACAGTTTGACAGAACCGTTCCGATGGAAATTCTCAATTTCTTCGAGGACATCAGTTTTGACAAGGTGGTTTCGGTATACACGCAGCTTGATTCGGTTAAGTTTGCAAAGGAAAAAGTATATCTCGGCCATGATTTTATGGATAAATACGAAGATCCCGAGATTCACAGAAAGCACCACAAATAAGGATTTTTAAAATGGATTTTACCAAAAAACTGAGCATAATCGTACCCGTATACAATATGAATCACGACGGAAATTTAAGTTTCTGTCTGGATTCGCTTGTCGCTCAGACCGTAAAAGACTTTGAAATAATCGCTGTTAACGACGCCTCTACAGATGATTCACTGGACGTTCTTTACGACTATGAGAAAAAATACCCCGACATTTTCCGTGTAATCACGTATACGGAAAACAAAAAACAGGGCGGCGCAAAAAACGAAGGCTTAAAAATCGCTTCGGGCGAGTGGATCGGATTTATCGACAGCGACGACTGGATTACAAAGGACTATTACGAAAAGCTCATAAAAAAAGCAGAAGAAACCGGCGCTGATATCGTGGGCTGCTGTTACAACATCGTTTCCTCCCACACTTTTGAAGTCGGAAAAATCGTACCGGGCAATACCGAAGAGCAGACCGGAGAACTTGATGAGGAAACAAAGAAAAAGTTCTTCAGAAGCCCCGGCAGCATGGTTATAAAAGTTTACAAGCACAGCGTGATAAAAGAGAACAACCTCTCTTTCCCTGCAGGTATCTTTTATGAGGATAACTGCGCGGCCAGAGTCTGGATTCCCTATTTCAAGCATTTCGAATACATAAACGAAGCAAATTATTACTATCTTCAGCACGATGCTTCGACGGTGCACACCGTGACCGAGGAGCGCTGCATGGACAGAGTAAGAGCCTGCGACATTATGGTCGACGAGCTTAAAGCCCGCGGACTTTATGATGAATACAAAGATGAAATCGAAGATGTTTACACGCAGCTTGGTTTCAGGATTACGCTCTTCTCCTACATGCTCGGATGCAAGGATAAGAACTTATCATTTGTAAAGAAACTTAAAAAGAATTTCACCGAAAAGTTCCCGAATTTCAGGCAGAATAAATATTACTCAATCCCCGATACAGAAGAAGAAAAAATGGTGAATCTCTGTATGAAATCACCATTCATCTTTTACAATTATTATTCGCTTTTATGGAAATACAGAAACAGAAAAGCCGGCAAATAATGCCGGCTCTTTTTTAACTTAAATTCACTTCAAACGAATTAGTATCTTTCTTATAATCTATCTTTGCTTTTATTTTATGTTTGTCAAATATCTGCTTGGCTATTGCAAGGCCCAGACCGCTGCCCTTTTCGTTTGATCTGGAATCATCGCCTTTAACAAAAGTTTCCCAGAGTTCTTTCGGTTTTTTGTCAGGCAGTTTATCGGTTGTGTTTGATATCACATATCCGTCCTGAGTGCCGTTGAGAGTTATGTTTCCGTTGTCCGAAACATATTTCACGGAATTCGAAACCAGATTTTCCAGTGCACTTGTTATCAGTTCTTTATTAACCTTTTTTTCATATTGTCCGGATATTTCAACGGTAATTCCGCGTTCTTCAAGAAGCAGATTATATTTTTCCAAAAGCGCTTTAGTAACTTCTACAAAATCAACTGCTTCTTTCTTTCCGACCGAACCCATATCTTCAAGTCTTAATAATTCAATATTTCCGTTTATCAGATGATTCATGTAATCGGCGCTTTCCAGTATTGCATCCGAATACTGCACTCTTTTATCCTCATTTAAATTCTCCTTAAGACTTTCCGCATATCCGCGAAGAGCCGTAAGAGGAGATTTTAAATCATGCGAAATCGAATCCGTAAGAGTCCTTCTGTACGCTTCTTTTTCGTAATTTGCTTTACGCATTGCATGTTGAATGGTCAATACGGCTAAGGTAATTAATAAGCAGACACAATAGTAAATAAATATTTTTAACAAATACACCTTACTGTTTTCTTGCCAATAGTTCGATTTAACATAAAACTCCAGAACATAATTTCCGGGTGTTGCTTCATCGTTTACAAAAGCATAGGTTTTAAAAGGTATTCTTTTTATGAACATGTAATCCCCTTTTAAAAATGAACGATTATATTCCCAATAATTATGTACTAATTTAGGGTAATCCCAGTAATGCCCCTCTGTAGCATTTCCGCCGTAATGCTTATCATACCAATACTTTTTTTCCTGAGGGTAATCGTCTTCATCGGTATTACTTCCAAGTACATAGATAAGTTGTTTATTAATCCAATAATCTGATTCGGGATCGAAACTGTCGCCTACCGAAAATGAAGAATAATTGTTGATTTCACCTTTGTTCCGACTATATATACCAATACATTCCGTTGAATTTTTTTCCACAGAAAAAGCTAATATTGTGTCCGGAATAAAATGTTCCGTATCAGTAAACTCGTATTCGTCTGTCAGAAAAATAACATGGTGCATTTCATCGGAATATTCATCTGACAGTTGAAGCATCCAGTTCTTAATATCATTATCGTTGCAAAAGAAGGTATAGTTTTTATATACATTGTCATCATGTCTTGATTCAAGTTCCTCATCTGCCACTAACATAACAATCTGTTGCGAGGAATCAACTATTGTTTCGCCGGTTTTTCTGTCTGATATTTTTATAAATGTTTGTGCCGGCCATTCAAAAAATCCGTTTGAATTGCTAGAAGATAATATTCTCAGAGTTACCTGATTTTTTACGCTTTTAACTCCTTCGGAATTTAATATTTCCTGAATAGAATTTAAAGTTTCATTTGTTCTTTTCTCAACACTGCTGTTAAAGTTTCTGTTCCAGGATTTATAATCTTTATTCAGATATAATGTGACTGCAAATAAAAATACAACCGTAACAATAGGAATCCATATGATTAATTTTATAATTATACTTAATGGTTTTTTATTTGAATGATTTGATTTTGCTTTCATCATTTCTTTTCCTCCGCTGAATTAGTCAAATACTTATTCGACAATCTTATATCCTTTGGACACAACGGTTTTTATCTGCGATCCGGCATCTCCCAGTGCTTTCCTTAAATTCTTCACATGGTTGTCAACCACCCTTGTTTCAACAAAAGCTTCATCTCCCCAGATTCGGTTAAGGAGCGTTTCTCTGCCTACTACCCATCCTTTATGTTTTAAAAGATAGCAGAGTATTTCAAACTCTTTGGGCGGTAATTCTATTTCTTCGCCGTTCACTTTAAGCTCAAGCGAAACAGTGTTAAGAGAGATTCTGCCGCAGGTAATTATATTTCCTTCATTTGATTTATTTGCGCGTTTTAAAAGAACATTAACTTTGGCGAAAAGTTCGGCAAAAGAAAAAGGTTTACAGACATAATCGTCACAGCCGATTTCATATCCGTAGAGGCGGTCTTCCTCACTTGTTTTTGCGGTAAGAAAAATAATCGGAACATCCATAGTTTTACGTATTTTTCGACACATTGTAAAACCGTCGATCCCCGGAAGCATTACGTCCAAAAGAACAATATCAAACTCACTGTTCTGAATCAGTTCCAGACCTTCTTCTCCGGTTGATGCGCTGACGATATTTATGTTTCCGTTTGACTTGGCCGTAAAATACTCGCACATAATTTCGCGAATCTTGTCATCATCTTCTACCAAAAGTATTTTCTCGCTCATTAATGTTCTCCTTAAAGATCTGTTTGAACTTATTATAAAACAAAGTTGTATTGTTTATATGTTGTTTAATTATTTTTTTCATATAAAAAACTCCCCGCCGATAAACATCATCGGCAGGGAGCCAAAGGGTAGAAAAACTAATATGATTATTTGATAAAATTCAGAATGTCTTCATATACTTTATCTTTATCGTCTTCGTTTAAAATCTCATGGCGAAGATTTGGATACATCTTTCCGTCAACATCCTTATAGCCCTGCTTTCTTAAAAGCTCCTGAGCTTCCTTGAAAGCTTTTTCATTTACGGCGCAGGGGTCATCCGCGCCCGAGAAAAATCTGATTGGAAGGTTGGGATTGTTCATCACATATCCGCCGTCAGTATATGTAAGCATTGTAAGTTTTACGAGGTTTAGGTAACCGTTTAAGGTAAACATGTAATTGCAGAGCGGGTCTTCGTTATACTTTTTAACCTTTTCGGGGTCCGAGTTAACCCACATATGCGGCACTTCTTCTTTTTTGAATCGTTTCTCGTAATCGCCCATTACCAGATCAGAAATGAACTTTGATCTGGTTCTCTCGCCCTTCATTTTCACAGCCATTTTTATGAGTGCAAGTCCGGGTTTCATGCCGGGCTTTTTTGACGGACAGCCAATGACAATGAGCTTGTCGATGTCCGCATCATATTTTCTTAAATAGCATCTTACAACCATCGAGCCCATGCTGTGTCCGAGGAGAATATAGGGGAGCTCTTCTTTTATGAGCTCTTTTGCATACGCCTTGGTCTCTAACGTTATTTCATGCGCATCCTCTATGAACGCCTCGTATCCGCCCTCGTACATGTATCCTAAATCGTCGGGAGTTTTTACGCTCGCACCGTGGCCTCTGTGATCGTGAATCACACAGATATATCCGTGGTCGGTCAGATATTCCATAAAAGGAATATATCTTTCTTTGTACTCATTCATACCGTGCACCAGCTGAACGATTCCCTTTATATCTTCCACATTGTCCGGTTCGAATCTGAGTACCGATAATTCCAGTTTGTCGGTTCCCGAAAAATGCGTGTATTTCTTTGCTTTCATAATATGCCCCTTCCGGAAAAATCATATAAAAAACTTCTCAATATATTAATCGGATTTTTACCGCATATTGTTAATAATGCCGCCACAGAAGATTATTTTTTGGTTAGTTTAAAAATTGAATAAAAAGGTAATCTGCATTATATTTATCTTATACAAATTATGAATGGGGGTATACATATGGATAATCGTGCATGTGTTTCATGGGATCTCATGAATTCCTTTTTAATTGATGCTTTTGTGGGCTACGGAGTGCCGAGAGAGGACGCCGCAATCTGCGCGGACGTGCTGCTCGAATCGGACAGGCGCGGAATCGAAAGCCACGGCTGCAACCGCTTCAAACCCATCTATATCGACCGAATCAAAAAGGGTACTCTTCTGCCCGTCACCAATATTGAAATCATAAAAGAAACACCCACCACCGTCGTAATGGATGCTCATGACGGAATGGGTATGGTTGCCAGCCATAAAATGATGGAAATGCTCATCGAAAAGGCTAAAAAATGCGGTATGGCAGGCGGCGCTATCAAAAACTCAACGCATTACGGTATCGCGGGATACTGGGCTACAATGGCTTCGAAGGAAGGCTTAATCGGTGTGACCGGTACCAACGCCCGTCCTTCGATTGCACCTACCTTCGGTGTCGAGAACATGATGGGTACGAACCCCTTAACATTCGCACTTCCTACAGACGAAGAATTCCCTTTCTGCCTTGACTGTGCAACATCCATCGTACAGAGAGGACGTATCGAATATTATGCAAGAGAAGGCAAGGCAACGCCCGCAGGAACGGTTGTATCTGAAAAAGGTGAGCCGATGACCGACTCCGAAGAAATCTTAAAAGCACTTGTTGACGGAACCGCAGCACTCGCACCTTTAGGCGGAATCGGCGAAGATCTCGCAGGATATAAGGGCTACGGCTATGCGGCAGTCGTTGAAATTCTTTCCGCAGCACTTGCAGGCGGTCAGTTCATGAAAGCACTTACGGGCGTTGACGAAAACGGAAAACCTCAGATGTACCATCTCGGACATTTCTTCTTCGTAGTGGATCCCGAAGCTTTTTCGGGACTCGATACTTTTAAGAAAACCGCCGGAGATATCTGCCGTGCTCTTCGTGCGTCAAAGAAAGCACCGGGGAATGAGCGCATTTACACCGCCGGTGAAAAAGAATACCTCGTATGGCTCGAGAGAAAAGAAAAAGGCGTTCCCGTAAGCAAATCCGTACAGAAAGACATTATCGAAGTTCGCGATGCGCTTAATCTTCCTTACAAATTCGATTTTGAATAAAAACATTAGGGGGGTATATATGTCTAAATATGTAATGGCACTTGATGCCGGAACTACTTCCAACAGATGTATTTTATTTAACGAAAAAGGCGAAATAGTATCTCTTGCCCAAAAGGAATTCACGCAGTATTTTCCGAAGTCGGGCTGGGTTGAGCACGATGCGGCGGAAATCTGGCTGACACAATACTCGGTAGCAAGCGAAGCACTTGCAAAAGCCGACGCCAAAGCCGAAGATATCGCAGCTATCGGTATTACCAACCAGCGTGAAACAACCATTGTCTGGGACAAAGAAACCGGAGAGCCGATATATCACGCAATCGTATGGCAGGACAGACGTACGGCCGACTACTGTGAAAGCCTGGTAAACAAAGGCCTTACAGACACTTACCGTCAGAAAACCGGTCTTGTCATAGACCCTTATTTCAGTGCGACCAAAATAAGATGGCTTCTTGAAAATGTTCCCGGTGCAAGACAAAAAGCCGAAGAAGGAAAACTTCTCTTCGGTACAGTCGAAACCTGGCTTATCTGGAAACTGACAGGCGGAAGCGTTCATATAACCGACTATTCCAACGCCTCCAGAACGATGCTTTTTAACATCGTCGATTTAAAATGGGACGAAGATATCCTAAAAGAATTAAACATCCCGGCATGCATGCTGCCTGAAGTAAGGCCTTCCAGCGAAGTATATGCAAAAACAATGCCAGATCTGTTCGGCGGTGAAATCACTATCGCAGGTGCAGCAGGCGACCAGCAGGCTGCTCTTTTCGGACAGACATGTTTTAACGCAGGACAGGCCAAGAATACCTACGGAACCGGCTGTTTCCTTTTAATGAACACAGGAGAAAAACCCGTATTTTCCAAATCGGGACTTGTTACCACCATTGCCTGGGGAATCGACGGCAAAGTCGAGTATGCACTCGAAGGCTCCATATTCGTGGCCGGAAGTGCAATACAGTGGTTAAGAGACGAGCTCAGATTCATGGATTCCGCATCGGACAGCGAATTCTTCGCATCCAAAGTTAAGGACACCTGCGGATGTTACGTGGTTCCGGCTTTTACGGGGCTCGGCGCACCCTACTGGGATCCTTACGCAAGAGGTGCAATCGTAGGATTATCGCGTGGCGTAAACAAATATCATGTCATCCGTGCCACTCTCGAATCCCTCGCATATCAGACCTATGATGTTTTAACCGCGATGGAAAACGACTCGGGTATGAAACTCTCGAAATTAAATGTGGACGGCGGTGCGAGCGCAAACAACCTTTTGATGCAGATGCAGGCCGATATCATTCAGACCGAAGTTAACCGTCCGAAATGTGTCGAGACAACAGCCGCAGGCGCCGCATATCTGGCAGGACTCGCAGTCGGATACTGGAAAAACAAAGAAGATGTCCTGACAAACATCTCCATAGAAAAAACCTTTGTACCGAAGATTTCCCGCGAAGAGCAGGAGAAGAAAATCGCCAAATGGCACAAAGCAGTAGAGCACGCCCGTGACTGGGAGCGTGACTGATTTAAAAAACTGTTAACCCCATATCCTTTGCATAATAGTAGGATTAACAGTTTTTCTATTTAAGATATTTATTTAAGAGATACTCTTTATCGTTCGCCTTGGGATTTTCGATTACTTCCTCAAGCATTTTGTTGAGCAGCTCTCCGATTGCCGGTCCGCTCGGAATGCCTTTTTCAATTAAATCTTTTCCCGATACCGCCAGGTCTTTCAGGCTCACACATTCATTGTTGGCAGTCACTTCTTCATAGGCCTCTTTGTTTTTCTTAAGTCTCGCAAATTTCTCTTCTCTCTGATAATCGCTCTGCGCCAAAAGGTCCGCTTCCCAGACTTTGAAAATATCCGGAAATGCTTCGACACCGATTCTGTTCATGGCACGTCTCATGATTTTTGTGCCTTCATCAAGTCTCTCGTCATGGTATCTGACGAACTTATAAACCATGTCAATAGTGTCGTTGTCGTACTTAAGCCTTCGTAAGATTTCCTTTGACATATCGGCAGATTTTAACTGGTGTCCGTGGAAATGGTCGATTCCCTTTTCATCCGTTGTAAGACATACAGGCTTTGCTATATCGTGCAGAAGCATCGAAAGGCGAAGTGCTTTGGTTTTTTCTATATTTTCGACCGATTTTATGATATGATCTCCGACACTGTAACAGTGATGAGGATTATGCTGATCTGTTTCAAAACATTTATCAATCTCAGGCAGAAATTCTTTGGTAAGTCCGAGTTTATACGCGGTCTTTAACATCGCGGGATTATCTGATAAAAGAATTTTGTTAAGTTCCGCCTGAATTCGCTCGGCGCTTATTTTACTTAATGTAGGCGCCAGCTCTTTTATGGCTTCATAAGTTTCGGATTCGATTTCATATCCAAGCTGAGCCGCAAATCTTACAGCTCGTAAAAGACGAAGTGCATCTTCCGTAAATCTCTCTTTTGCGTTTCCCACACATCTTATGATTTTTTTATCAATATCATCCATTCCGCCGAAAATATCCACGAGCCCTTCGGTATCATTGTAGGCCATCGCATTGATGGTAAAATCCCTTCTTAAAAGATCTTCCTTAAGATTGGCCGTAAACTCAACACTTTTAGGATGTCTCGAATCCTCGTATTCGCCGTCAATTCTGTAGGTCGTGACTTCATACATTTCCTTTCCGAAAAGAACCGTCACCGTACCGTGTTTAAGACCGGTATCCACTGTTCTCTTAAATATCGCCTTAACCTCTTCGGGCTTGGCGGAAGTCGTGATATCCCAGTCGTTCGGAACGCGTCCGAGGATTGAATCGCGCACGCAGCCGCCGACCGCATACGCTTCGTATCCGGCCGCATAAAGTGCATTTATTATTTTTTCAACATTTTTCGGTAAATTTATTTTC
>JAGCVT010000028.1 GCA_017962225.1 Lachnospiraceae bacterium | reverse complement strand
TCCCATTACCCACCTTATACTGGGCTATCGCCAAGCGGTAAGGCACAGGACTTTGACTCCTGCATTCGCTGGTTCGAATCCAGCTAGTCCAGCTTTAACAAAATTAAATATGGGCCATTAGCTCAGGTGGTAGAGCACTTGACTTTTAATCAAGTTGTCCGGGGTTCGAGTCCCCGATGGCTCAGTTAAGGAAGATTCGTATCTACGAATGCAGATACGGATTTTTCTTTTATGTAGATAAGGTTAATTTAAGCATTTCGGGTTTAGGGATGGAAAACGTAAAAGAAAACAAAATGGGCGTCATGCCCATGAACAAACTCTTAATCAATATGTCGCTTCCTATGATGGCCTCCATGCTTGTACAGGCTCTTTACAATATCGTGGATTCCATCTATGTTTCTCGTATTCATCAGGACGCTCTTACGGCACTTAACCTCTGTTTCCCCATTCAGATGCTGGTTATGTCTTTCGGAATGGGTATGGCTACCGGTGTTAATGCACTTGTATCCAGAGCACTCGGAGAAAAGGATAAGGAGCGTGCGGACAAGGTTGCAATGAACGGTGTATTCCTTTCAATCTGCAGTGCGGTAGTTTTCTTCCTGTTTGGCCTTTTCCTCGTAAAACCTTATTTTGCAATTCAGAACACCGATACCCTGCAGATAAAGGATTTCGGTATTCAGTATCTTACCATTAACTGTATGCTTTCGATAGCGCTTTACATGCAGATTATATTCGAAAGACTTTTACAGTCCACAGGCAAGACATTCTATTCAATGATTACCCAGGGCGTGGGTGCGATTACGAATATCATTCTCGATCCGATTCTTATCTTCGGACTTCTCGGAATGCCCAAACTCGGCGTAAGAGGTGCGGCTATCGCTACCGTATTCGGACAGCTTCTTGCTGCAGTCTTAGGTATCATATTAAATATCACGAAGAACAAAGAGCTTACGCTTAAATTAAAATATATCAAGCCTAACCTTAAGTTAATCGGAAGCATTTATTCCATCGGAATTCCTTCAATTATAATGATGTCCATAGGTTCGGTAATGAACGCAGGATTAAATCACATTCTTTTAGGATTTTCCGATACGGCCGATACGGTATTCGGTGCATATTACAAGATTCAGAGTTTCTTCTTCATGCCCGTATTCGGACTTAACGGAAGTATAGTCCCCATCGTTGGATACAACTTCGGCGCTGGCAAGAGAAAAAGACTTCTTAAGGCTGTAAAGCTCGGACTTATATATTCTGAAGCACTGATGCTTTTAGGAGTGCTTGCATTTGAGTTTGCACCCAACCTTCTCCTTATGATATTTGCTCCTTCGGAAGAAATGTTACGCCTCGGAACGATAGCGTTCAGAATCATCGGTATTCATTTCCCGATAGCAGCCGTATGTATTATTTTAGGAACCGTATTCCAGGCGTTAAACCACGGAATGTATTCAATGTGGGTATCTGTTGCAAGACAGCTTCTTGCACTTCTTCCCGCAGCATTCCTTTTATCCCTCACGGGAAACGTAAACCTTGTATGGTTTGCATTCCCGATTGCTGAGGCGGTTTCACTTATAATGACTTTGATCTTTTATTCAAAGGTTTATAAAAAGACGATACTAAATATTCCAAATAATGAGTAGTGTGTAGTATAATATGCTGCAGGCGGATATGGCGGAATTGGCAGACGCGCCAGATTTAGGTTCTGGTGTCCCCGACGTGCAGGTTCAAGTCCTGTTATCCGCAGTTAATTTTTTAAAAACACAGGAGGCAATGAAATGAGAACGAAAATCAAGCAACTGTTTAGAAACACGTCCAAATATGCTTCAAAAGAAGTGACGATATGTGCATGGGTTCGTACTAACAGAGCACAGTCGCAGTTCGGATTTTTAAATGTAAATGACGGATCTTTCTTCGATAATTTACAGGTGGTATACGAACAGAATCTTGATAATTTTGACAGCATTTCAAAGATAGGCGTAGGCGCATCCGTTAAGGTTGTAGGAACTGTTGTCCTTACACCCGAGAACAAGCAGCCTTTTGAAGTTAAGGCTTCAAGCGTAGAACTTTTAGGAGATTGTCCCGAAGATTATCCTATCCAGCCTAAAAGACACACAAGAGAATATTTAAGAAGCGTTGCACACCTTCGTCCCAGAACAAATCTTTTCTCAGCGGTATTCAGAGTAAGAAGTGTTGCTGCAATGGCTATTCATTCATATTTCCAGGAGAGAGGATATCTTTACGTACATACTCCTCTTATTACATGTGCCGACTGTGAAGGTTCGGATCAGATGTTTAAGATTACAACATTAAACATGAACAACCTTCCTTTAACAGATGACGGAAAAGTTGATTTCAACAAAGACCTCTTCGGCAAGCAGGCTTTCATCACAGGCTCAGGACAGCTTCAGGGTGAAACATTTGCCATGGCTTTCGGAGATATCTATACATTCGGCCCCACATTCAGAACAGAGAATTCAAACACCCAGACACACGCAAACGAATTCTGGATGATTGAGCCCGAGATGGCATTCTGCGATCTTGAAGGACTTATGGATATCGAAGAGGAAATGCTTAAATACGTTGTTAAGTACGTATGCGAGAAATGTCCCGAAGAAATCGATTTCTGCGACAAGTTCGTATCACAGGGCCTTAAGGCTAAGTTAAACGACATCATTAATGCGAAGTTCACAAGAATTTCCCATCATGATGTAATCGATATATTAAAGAAAGCTGACGTTAAGTGGGAGTTCGAGCCCGATTACGGTGAGGACATCGCAAAAGAGCATGAGAAATATATCGTAGATTATTTCCACGGTCCAGTATTCGTTACAGACTGGCCCAAGGAGATTAAGGCTTACTACATGAAGGTTAATCCGGATAACAAGACTGTAGCCGCTGTAGACCTTCTTGTACCTCAGGCAGGCGAGCTTATGGGCGGAAGCCAGAGAGAAGAGAACCTTGACAAACTCATTGAGAGAATGGATGAGATGGGCGTCGACAAGGAAGGCATTGACTGGTATCTTGATACAAGAAGATACGGCGGATGCGTTCATTCGGGCTTTGGTATGGGCTTTGAGCGTCTTATCATGTACCTTACAGGAGTTGAGAACATCAGAGACGTCATTCCTTATCCCAGAACACCGAGATCATGTGATTTCTAATATAATTCATAAAAGATTCAGACCGTCTGAAAAAATTTTTTCAGGCGGTCTTTTTTATGATAAATGCCCTAAATAAAAGGCTTTCGCGTCTTTTATGATGGGTTAAAAATAAAAAAATGTGAAAAAATTGTGAAATTGTTAGCACTCGCTATTGACGAGTGCTAACAGATGTGATATAACATAATCATCAAAAGAAAAACAACAGCCTCTCAAAAGAGAGACCGCATATAAAGGAGGAATGATTTATGTACATGCCAGCACTTTTTAATGATTCATTATTTGATGATTTCTTTACAGATATTACACCCGATAACAAGAGAAGACCCATGGGCAGACCTCTTCCCGGAGTTATGAAGACCGATATTAAGGAGAACGACAAAGAGTACGAACTCACCATCGAGCTTCCGGGCTACAAGAAAGAGAATGTCAATGCAGAGCTTAAAGACGGTTATCTGATTGTAAATGCCACCAACGAAAAGAACGAAGAAGAGAAGGACGAAAAAGGATATATCAGAAAAGAAAGATATTTCGGTACCTGCTCCAGAAGCTTTTTCGTAGGTAAAAACTTAAAAGAAGAAGACATCAAAGCCAAATTTGACAATGGTGTTCTTACCTTGAATGTTCCGAAAGAAGCCGAAAGACTTCCTGAGGAAAAGAAATATATTGCTATTGAAGGATAACCAGCTTTCCTTTCATTAATTCATCCCCTCGTTATTCCGCACCCGTTAATCCGCCGGGTGCGGATTTTTTTGGGCATTTTTTTAATTGTAATATAAAAGAATCTGTGATAAAGTTAAAAATGCATGTAAATAAAGTATATTGAAAGAGGAATGAAATGAAATTCAGACTTACATTTGTATTTTTGATTCTCGGAATTGCTCTTGCGGTTTTAGGAGGTAAAGGATTGGTAACTTCCGTATTACCCGCAAAGGATATTTACGATCCCGAGTTAGACTGGACAAAATTAAAATCCGGTCAGAGAGTATGTGTTAATATTGATTATCTCTGGGACTGCTACGAGGTAACAACTGACGACTACGGTAAGGAAGTTACCAGAGAATATGCTCTTCCCGATCTCAGATTTGAACCTGAAGTTTACGTAGCTCATTTTATAGGAGTTACCGCAAGATCCGATGAATTTTCTCAGTTTGACAAGCTTGTCGAAGATTCTCTTGACTGGGATTACGGAGAGTATGAGCAGCTTGGAGAAAGAGGTTATATACCTTATGACGGATATTTAAAGAAGATGGATAAAGAGGATTTGGCATTCTTCCAGAGTTATCTTAAAAATGTCGGATATTCGGAAAGCGAAATCAATGATATGATTGTTCCTTTTCTCCTTGTGAGAAACCAGACACCGCTTACAAATATTCTTATGTTTGCCGGCGGAATCGTCCTCACGGCGTTAGGTGCTCTTTTCGGATTTTTGTTCTTCATAAAAGGTAGAAAAAATTAATTAAAATATTTATATAAAGGAGTGTATATTATGAATCTTTCACCACTTCAGAAAGCAAGATATGAGTATTCTCCCAAACTTCCTGGAATGCTCAGAAACGGTATCGCAGAAATCTGCGTTAAGGAAGGTGCTGCAACAGCTTCAGTAGCAGATCAGGAAAAGATTAAAGCTCTTTTCCCCAACACATACGGAAAGCCTGAAGTTACTTTTGAAAAAGGAAGCAACACATCAGCTGCTAAGAAGCAGGTTGTAGGTGTTATTCTTTCCGGCGGACAGGCACCCGGAGGACACAACGTAATCAGCGGTCTTTATGATGCTTTAAAGGCTACCAACAAGGATAACGTTCTTTTAGGATTTAAGGGCGGTCCTGACGGACTTCTTAAAGACGATTATGTAGAGTTTGATGATGCATTTATCGATGCATACAGAAACACAGGCGGTTTCGATATCATCGGTTCAGGCCGTACAAAACTTGAAACAAAAGAGCAGTTCGCAATCGTTGCTGAAAACGCAAAGAAGAACGGCCTTACAGCTATCGTTATCATCGGTGGTGACGATTCCAATACAAACGCTGCAACACTTGCAGAGTACATGGCAGCAAACAACACAGGCGTTCAGGTTATCGGATGTCCCAAGACAATTGACGGTGACTTAAAGAACGAAGATATCGAAGCATCATTCGGTTTCGATACAGCTACCAAGACATATTCCGAACTTATCGGTAACATTGAAAGAGATGCTAACTCAGCTAAGAAGTACTGGCATTTCATTAAGGTTATGGGTCGTTCAGCTTCTCACGTAGCTCTTGAATGTGCTCTTGAGACACAGCCCAACATCTGCCTTATCGGTGAGGAAGTTGCTGCAAAGAAGATGTCTCTTGCAGAAATCACAAACTACATCGCAGATGCAGTTGAGAAGAGAGGAAACGCAGGCAAGAACTTCGGTGTTGCTATTATTCCCGAAGGTATTGTAGAATTCGTTCCCGAGTTCTCGGCACTTATCAAAGAAATCAACGAACTCCTTGCAGGCAGCAAGACAGAAGAGTTCAATGCACTTCCTGACTGGAACGCTAAATATGAATTCATCAAGGCCGGCCTTTCAGCTGACGCTTTCAAGGTATTTGATATCCTTCCTCAGTTCGTTCAGCAGCAGCTCTTCCTTGAGAGAGATCCTCACGGAAACGTACAGGTTTCTCTTATCGAATCAGAAAAGCTCTTCTCCGAAATGGTTAAGAACGAACTTGCAAAGAGAAAAGCAGCAGGAACATACAAGGGCAAATTCGGTGCACAACATCACTTCTTCGGATACGAAGGAAGATGCGCATTCCCTTCAAACTTCGATGCTGACTACTGCTACTCACTCGGCTACAACGCATTCATGCTTATCCAGTACGGCTTCACAGGATACCTTTCAAAGGTTTCCAACATCGCTAAGCCCGCTGAAGAATGGGTTGCAGGCGGTATGCCTATCACAAAGATGATGAACATGGAAAGAAGAAACGGTGAAGACAAGCCCGTTATCAGAAAGGCACTTGTTGAACTTGACGGCAAGCCTTTCAAATATTTCGAAGCTCATCGTGAAGAGTGGGCAGTTGAAACATGCTTCACATTCCCCGGTGCTATCCAGTACTACGGACCTTCAGAAGTATGTGACCTTACAACAAGAACACTTGCTCTTGAGAAGGGTTGCTAATTAATTTCATAAAATAATAAAAGCAGTTTGGCTGAAAGGCTGAACTGCTTTTTTTGTTGACTTAAGCCGTCAAACATAGTATGATATGGCTTGTCGTCTTACGACTGTAACATAAACAGTGAGTTCGAAACCCATCCTCACTTAAAACAAAACTAGGAGATAAAAATGAAAACAGCAAAATTTATTACCACAGCCGCAATCGTGGCAGCGTTGTATGTGGTTCTTTCACTTATCACATACACATTCTCGTATCTTGAGATTCAGTGCAGAATAGCGGAAGCTTTATGCATGACAATCTTCTACACTCCGGCCGGAATCATCGGAGTAGTCATCGGATGCTTTATTACAAATATTTTTGGCGGTTCACCGCTTGATATGATTTTTGGTACTACTGCTACACTTATAGCAGCGTTACTTACATATCCCATTGTCAGAACCATAAGAAAAAAACACGGTCCCGTTCTTAAAATGAAACATGCACTTTTAATTCCTATTCCAACCGTATTGGTCAATGCAATTATAATTCCATTTGTACTTTACTTTGGTTTTGGGGTAACAAGCTTTGCAAATGCCAGCAGCATGCTGCCCGT
>JAGCVT010000027.1 GCA_017962225.1 Lachnospiraceae bacterium | reverse complement strand
CTTTATTGTTGGGGGACAATATTTTTAGATGCTTGAGAGGTGATCACATGATTAAAAAAGAGATGATTGCAATGTTACTCGCAGGCGGTCAGGGAAGCAGACTCGGTGTGCTGACGGCAAAGGTTGCCAAGCCCGCAGTTTCTTTCGGCGGAAAATACAGAATTATCGATTTTCCTTTAAGTAACTGTATCAATTCGGGTGTTGACACTGTCGGTGTATTAACACAGTATCAGCCGCTTCGTCTTAATACTCATATCGGAATCGGTATTCCCTGGGATCTTGACAGGAATATCGGTGGTGTAACGGTTCTTCCTCCTTATGAGAAAAGTACCGATACCGAGTGGTATACGGGTACCGCTAATGCTATCTATCAGAACCTGGATTATATGGAAAGCTATAATCCCGACTATGTTCTGATTCTTTCGGGAGACCATATCTACAAGATGGATTACGAGGTAATGCTCGACTTCCACAAGAAGAACGGTGCTGAGGTCACAATCGCAGCAATGCCTGTTCCTTTGGAGGAAGCTAAGAGATTCGGTATTGTAATCACGGATGAAAACAGAAAGATTACGGATTTCGAGGAAAAACCCGCAAATCCGAGAAGCAATCTGGCTTCTATGGGAATTTATATCTTCAACTGGAAGACATTAAAAGAAGCGCTTCTGGCAAAATCCGATCAGCCTAATCTTGATTTCGGAAAACATATCATTCCTTACTGTCACGAAAAGGGAGCTCCGTTATATGCATATGAATATAACGGCTACTGGAAGGACGTAGGAACCCTTCATTCTTATTGGGAAGCCAATATGGAGCTTATCGACATTGTTCCGGTATTCAACCTTTATGAGGAATACTGGAAGATATATACGAAGTCGGATACACTTCCGCCTCAGTATATAGCAGACAATACCGTCATTGAAAAGTGCCTTATTGGAGAAGGAACAGTTATTTATGGGGAAGTATACAATTCTATTATCGGTTGTGGGGTTACGATCGAAGAAGGAACTGTAATACGAGATTCAATCATTATGAATGATACGTGCATCGGCAAAAACTGCGAGATCAACAAAGCAATTGTCGCCGAGAACGTTGAAATCGGTAATGATGTAAAACTTGGTGTGGGTGAAGAAGTTGATAATGAGACCGATCCTCATATCTACAATCACGGGCTGGTTACGGTAGGTGAGAAGACGGTCATTCCCGATGGCGTAAGCGTCGGAAAGAATTCCGTTATCGCGGGAAATATCAAATCTGAAGACCTGGAAAATATGAGTTTGGCCAGTGGCAAAACGTTGATTAAGGCAGGTGATGAAGTATGAGAGCGATAGGAATCATATTAGCGGGCGGACATTCAAACCGTATGAGAGAACTTGCACAGAAACGTGCCATTTCGGCTATGCCCATCGCCGGAAGCTACAGAAGTATCGACTTTGCATTAAGTAATATGTCAAATTCGCATATTCAGAAAGTAGCGGTACTCACACAGTATAACGCAAGAAGCCTTAACGAACATTTAAGCTCATCAAAATGGTGGGATTTCGGTAGAAAACAGGGCGGTCTGTATGTTTTCACACCTATTGAAACAAGTGAAAACAGCAACTGGTACAGAGGTACCGCAGATGCCATCTACCAGAATCTTGAATTCTTAAAAATGAGCCATGAGCCTTATGTGGTAATTGCATCGGGCGACTGCGTTTATAAACTTGATTACAACAAGCTTCTTGAATATCATATCGACAAAAAGTCCGATATCACGGTTGTTGTAAAAGAAATGCCTGAGGGCGAAAATGTTGACAGATACGGTGTTCTTAAGATGAACGAGGAAAACCGCATCGAAGAATTTGAAGAAAAACCCATCGTGGCCAAATCGAATATCGTATCCTGCGGTATCTACGTTATCAGAAGAAGACTTCTGATTGAACTTATCGAAAAAGCCAACGAAGAGGGAAGATACGATTTTGTAGCCGATATTCTTATCCGTTACAAAAATATGAAAAGAATATTCGGTTTCAAACTCGAGAGTTACTGGAGAAATATCGCCAGCGTCGAGGATTATTACGAAACAAACATGGATTTCTTAAAGAAAGACGTAAGAAACTACTTCTTCAGAGAATATCCTGATGTATATTCGAAAGTCGATGATCTGCCTCCCGCTAAATACAATGTGGGTGCCAAGGTAAAGAACAGCCTCGTTTCCAGTGGAAGCATCATCAACGGAACGGTAGAAAATTCATTAATTTTCAAAAATGTTTTCGTTGGTAACAATTGTGTGGTTAAGAATTCCATTATTTTGAACGATGTATATATTGGAGACAATACTTATCTTGAAAACTGTATTGTTGAAAGTCGGGATACTATCAGAGCCAATTCCAATTATGTCGGAGAGGGCGAGATTAAGATATTGATAGAGCAAAACGACAGATACTCGATTTAAACGAACTACTTAGGGAGGGGGATAATTATGAAGATTACAGATGTGAGAGTTCGTAGAATGACTGACGGTGGAAAGCTTAAAGGTGTAGCGAGCATCACTTTCGATGACGAGTTCGTAGTACACGACATCAAAATCATCGAAGGCGAAAAAGGTCTCTTTGCCGCAATGCCTTCAAGAAAAGCCGGAGACGAGGGTTACAGAGACATCGCTCATCCGATTAAAACCGAAACCAGAAATTACATTCAGACAGAAGTTTTAACTGCTTACGAAAACATGCCTGAAGAATGAATGAACTCTGAATTGTAGAGGGGATTATCATAAAAGAGAAAGAGAGCCGAAAGGCTCTCTTTTTCGTTGTTGACTGAGAGGCTTAAGATGTTACAATTATAGAGACGGTATCATATAAAATGTGATAAAAAAGGGGAGAATTATGTTTGCTAAAATATCGAAAAAACTGATTGCGGTTTTATCTTTTATGAGCGTGCTTTTAATGCTTGCGGCATGCGGCGAAACGCCGATGCCCGGTTCAAAGGGAACCTATTATTTTGTATATGAAAAAGGGCCTCTTGCAACGCATACGGACTACGATTACACGATTACCCTGGACGGTTACGGAAAAGGCATTTACTTAAAGAAGGGCAATGAGCACAAATTAAAATATACGTATACATCCGACGGTACGATAAACTTTACCGATCAGATGACACGTATCAAATACAACGGAACGTTAAAGGACGGCGAGCTTCTCTTTTATGATGAGGATCCGGACAGCTTAATGGTTACGGAGTATTATTACACTAAATAAATCTTTTGGGAGATTAAAAGTATGGCATTTACACTGGTTATTCAGAGCAAAGGGCTGTTCAGCAAAGCGAAAAGCATTGATTTTGCAACGCTTTTAAATAACTGCAAATTAAGTTACGGATCGTATAACGATTTTTATACGATGGATGAAGGGAAAACGAAGAGCGGAACGGCTATTCTTTTTAATCCCAACCGAATCGGAAGAGGTATTTTCTTTGACTCGAGGAATATAAATAAGGGCGAAATAAAAGTCGAATATAATACCCCGACGACAACTGCGGAGATAGAAGATTTTGTAAAAGTTGCCAAAGAAGTGGAAAGACAGTTCGGCAAAGCATCGTTTCATTTCGAGGATGAAAACAAGTATTTCAGTTCTTCCGAGCTGGAAAAAATGATACCGCAAATGTCGGAGTTTTCTTTAAAGCAGCTTAATGAAGGCAGTTCGAAAATTGACAATGCGCAGTATATTCTGACTTTGGCAAAATTCCCCTGGTATATGGATGATGAGGCAAAGGAAAAATATAAGACTGCCAAAACTCTGGATGATTTCGAAGAAACGATTCACGGATTGCAGAAGGATGATGTTTATTATGCAAAACCTTCATTGTTTAAAGACGGTAAAAGCGGCAAAATATTAGCCTTTTACACCCTGACCTCAAACTGTGAAAGTTATTTCCCGGTTAAGCCGGACAGCTTTTTAAATTTTGATGCGCCCAAGATAGACGAAGCATTCATAAGATTTTTCATTTATGAAGAAGAGAAGGTTGTTGAAGGACATTATCCGTATGATAAATTCGTTGAATTCATAAAAGAGAAAGGTGCAACAAAGTTTGATGCCGAAAGGCTGCGCGTTCCCGAAATATCCAAAGCAGAGATTATGGAGTTTGTAGAGAGTGTTAAACAATAATCTGTACGCGGTTTTAATAACGAAAACATGCTCGGTTTAAATCGGGCATGTTTTTTGTAATTATAGGCGAAAATATGATATAATAAAGTGTTTGAGATAATTTTATGAGGTATTGAAAATGTTTATTATAGTCGGACTGGGAAACCCCGGAAAAGAATATGAGAACACCAGGCACAATGCGGGTTTTAACAGCATAGACGTGCTTGCAAACAAATATAATATCAATATCAGGGAAGCTGAGCATAAGGCTTTGGTCGGAAAAGGATATATCGAGGGGCAGAAAGTAATACTCGTAAAACCCCAGACCTATATGAACAATTCGGGCGAGGCTGTAAGGGAGATAACCGATTACTACAAGGTTGATCCTGAGAGCGAACTTATTGTGCTTTATGATGATATTTCACTGCCTGTCGGAACGCTTCGCATACGTGATAAAGGCTCGGCAGGCGGACATAACGGCATCAAGAGTTTAATCGCACATCTTGGCACTCAGGTTTTCCTTCGAATTAAGGTCGGTGTCGGAGATAAAATCCCCGAGATGGACCTTGTTAATCATGTGCTCGGACATTTCAACAAGGACGATTCCGAAGTAATAAAAGAGTCCTTTACTAAGGCTGCTGAGGCAACGGTGATGATGCTTGGCGGTGATATTGAGAAAGCCATGAATATTTACAACAAAAAGCCTAAAAAAGAAAAGCCTGCAAAGACAGAGGGCGAAGAACAGGCTGCAGAAACAAAAACAAACGAAGAATAATTATTTAGATACAGATACATGGAAGTTTTTTACGCACCGCTTTATGAAAACAAGGAGTTTTCAAAAGCGCATGAAGTTTTAAAGAATAAGAAATCAGTTTATGTGCCGGCTACGACGGACTCGCAGAAGATTCACCTGTCCCACGCATTCGGCGCTTCTTTTGACGTGCGTTTCATTATTACCTACGATGACATTCGTGCCAACGAAATCCTTGAAGAGAGCCGTATGTACGACAAGGATGTAGTTTATTTTAAGGGCAAGGATATCTGCTTTTATCAGGCGGATATCTGCGGTAATCAGATAGCGCAGGAGCGGCTTCGCACACTCCGAAATTTCAGAGAAAACAAAAAGCTTACGGTAGTTACCACAATTGATGCACTGATGACACCGGTGGTTCCGCCCGAAGTTTTTAACGAAAATATTGTTTCGATAAGCGTAAGACAGATTTGTGAACTTGAGGCATTAAGATACAAGCTTATTCACATGGGATATGAAATGTCTGACATTGTTGAAACACCCGGACAGATGCGTATTCAGGGCGGTATTCTGGATGTTTTTGATCTTACCATGGATAATCCCGTGCGTATTGAATTCTGGGGCGATGAAGTCGATTCCATCAGATTTTTTGATGCGCAGTCACAGCGCTCAATCGAAAAAGTCAAATCAGTAACCTTTTATCCTGCAACAGAAAACGTAATCGACGAAGACGTATTCAGAGACGGCCTTAAAAAGATTACAAAGGAATCAAAGGATCACGAAAAGAAATTAAGAGATGCTTTTAAAACCGAAGAAGCCGCAAGAGTCAAATTCGAGAGAGAAGAGTTCGACTTAAAGGTTTCGCAGTTTGCAAACAAGGTCAATCTCGACGGATATATCAAATACTTTTATCCTGCAGCATCGGGCTTTTTAAGTCTTTTTAAAGACAGAAAAACCATCATCTGCATCGATGAGCCTAAAAAGGTTGATAAAAAGGGCGAAGAGAGTGAAGCGGAGTTTACCGACAGTTTTAAGCACAGAGTCGAAATGGGCTATGCACTCCCCGGACAGCTTAAGCTTCTGCAAAGTTACGCGGATGTTAAGAAGCAGTATTTATCATTCCCTACCGTAAAACTTGCAAGCTTTGACGATGAACCGGGCAAAGACGATTATGCGGTTAACTTTAATACGGTCAGCGTACCGAGTTATAACGGAGCAATCACCGAGCTCATAAAAGATTTGGAAAGATATCACCGCGAAGGCTACCGTGTTATGGTTTTCTCCGCGTCCAAAACCAGAGCGCGAAGAATCGCCGACGATATAACCAGAGAAGGCATTGCGGCGTTCTATTCGGACAACAGGGAAAGAGAATTAAACAAGGGCGAAATAATGACTTTCGCAGGCACGCTTAAGAAAGGTTTTGTATACAGAAACCTTAAATTTGCGATGCTTTCCGATTCGGATATTTTCGGACGTGAAAGAAAGAAAAGAAGAGGCAAAAAATATTCCGGATTAAAGATTACCGATTATAACGAACTTAAAGTAGGTGACTTTGTCGTACATGAAGAATACGGCATCGGTATTTACCGCGGTATCGAAAAAATCAGTCAGGACAGAATCACCAAGGACTATATGAAAGTTGAGTATGCAAAGGGCGATAACCTCTATGTTCCCGCAACGTCCTTTGACATCATAGGCAAGTATTCATCCGCTGAAGGCGCAACGCCGAGACTTAACAGATTAAGCGGTAAGGAATGGGTTGCAACCAAGGCGAGAGTTAAAGAGGGCGTTGAAGAAACTGCAAGAGAACTCGTTGAACTTTATGCCGAAAGACAGAAGCTTAAAGGTCATATTTACGAGAAAGATTCGCTCTGGCAGAAAGAATTCGAGGAGATGTTTCCGTATGAAGAGACTGCAGATCAGATGGATGCAATCAATGCGGTTAAGGACGATATGGAAACAGGCAAAGTCATGGATCGTCTTATCTGCGGCGATGTAGGCTTCGGAAAGACCGAAGTTGCGATACGTGCGGCATTCAAAGCGGTTATGGGCGGAAAGCAGGTGGTATACCTTGTTCCGACAACTATTTTAGCCGACCAGCATTACAATACCTTCAAGGAAAGAATGAAAAACTATCCGATATCTATAGAGCTTTTATGCCGTTTCAGAAGCACCGCACAGCAGCGTGCAACGGTTAAACGAATGAAGGAAGGCAAGGTCGATATCGTAATCGGTACACACAGACTTTTATCAAAGGACGTGGAGATTAAAAACTTAGGACTTCTTATCATCGATGAGGAGCAGAGATTCGGCGTAGGACACAAGGAAAAGATTAAGAAATTAAGAAAAGACGTGGATGTTTTAACACTTTCCGCGACACCTATTCCGAGAACCCTTCATATGAGTTTAACAGGCATCAGAGACATGTCGCTTCTGGAGGAAGCACCTGTCGACAGACTGCCGATTCAGACATTTATCCTTGAGTACAACGAGGAGTTTATAAGAGAAGCCATAAACCGTGAAATATCAAGAGGCGGACAGGTTTATTTTGTACATAATATCGTCAGAGACATTG
>JAGCVT010000004.1 GCA_017962225.1 Lachnospiraceae bacterium | reverse complement strand
TTGTTCCCGAAGATTTTAAGGCAGTTTTCTACCCTATCGCCAACCACAGAATCATTTTATCAACCAAATCAAAAGCATGCGGAATGAATATCGAAAGCGCATTAAACCTCGCTTTTGACACCGTAAAGGTTCCTTAAATGAAGGTAAATATTTATACACTAGTTTTATATATCATTTCAATCGGAATAATAAGCGCGCTTGCACTCATTTATGAACAGCCGGCAATCGTGCTTTTTATTTTAATGCTGTTTATCTTAATCCCCGTATCGCTGATTATTTTCTTTAACGTCAGCAATAAATTCACCTTTACGCTTTCACCCGTTTCCGAATATGTCGAAGAACCCAACTCTCCCGCGTTTGTTTTGGAATATAAAAACGCCGCTCCGATCGGACTTTTTAAATGTGACGTGGTTTTCAGGGCAGAGAATCGTTATTATCCGAGTAAAACAACTCATAAAATATCCATTCCTCTAACAAGGAAAACCAACTCTTTTACGATTCCTTTTGAAAGCTATGATATAGGTCTTGTGACCGTAAATATCGATAAATTTATTCTGCACGATTATTTATCCATTTTCAAAAAGGAAATAAACGTATCTCTCGAATCTTCCGTTCCGGTTCTTCCCAAAGAGCGAAACATCGGAGATTTCCCGCCTGCTGTTCCAAAGGACGGTCCGGATGAATTTACCGAATCGGAAAACATCGGTAATATTTCGAGCGACGTAAAAGAAATCCGCGAATATCGTCCGGGCGACAGACTTCAGCGAATCCACTGGAAGCTCTCAGCCAAATTAGACGATCTTTTCGTAAAAGAAATGGCACATACTTCTTCTCTTGCGATTATTCTCGTTCCCGAGCTTTGCAAAGATGAAATACATGACACGGCCGAGTCTCTTTTATCATGTATAAAAATCATGTACGAGAAAAAAGAACGTTTCGAAGTTTGCATATATAACGATAAAGCTTTCGATTACACATTTTTCACCGTAACCGATGAAGCGGGAATGCTTGAAGCAATGACACATTTTTACTGCCAGCCTTTATATGAAGGCAGGGAAAATGCTTTAAATACATATCTTCACTCTTCCGCTAAAATTGCAACCGTGATTCATATTATCGGAAAAACGATTAAGATCAGCGAATAATTATTTGCAGATAGGTTTACATAAAATATGATTACCTGGCTTGACAAAATTATTTACAAAAAAGAAATATCGGATAACAGACTTATTGTCGGTGAAGTAACCCAGGCAAAAAAGAGCAACCGTTTTGTTATATGCCTTTTAAAAGGCGTTCTGATTTTTATTGCCACTTACTGTTCTATCTGCGGACTTTTAGATGCTTTTAACATCGAATACAACAGACTGATTATTATTGCTGCATTTGCGTTTTTCTCGTTTTATGTATCTTTGCTCTACTTTAACAAACTGATTTTCTATGTGTTCTACATAATTTTGTTTATAGGCTTCACCGTTGAACTCGCCAGATATTACTTGGCTGCAAACTCCGGTTTCCAGGCAATAATCAACATTATATTCGAAGATTATTCAGACTACTTCGCACTCGCTTCCATCCGTGAAGGTTTCGAGTCTATTGACAACAGATATTTTACAGTTACCGTGGCTGCGCTCTTTTTAGGAGCTTTTACAGCAATTCTTTTAAACGTAACAATTTCGGGATACATGAATGCATTTGAAACAGCGCTCGTAACTTTCCCTTATATTGAAATTGCGCTTTTCATTCATAAAATCCCCTCCGCGATTTACCTTTTCGGAATTTTGTTCGTATATACATGCGTTGTTTTCCTCCAGCTCTCAAGGCATTCGAGAATGCAGGTCAAAGGAAGGCGGACTCATGAATTTATGCGTATAAAAACACGGCGTGAAGACCGGTATTCATATCAGGCCGATATACCCGTATTTTTATATTCGTTCATTTTCTCTTTTGTTATAGCGCTTGTTATCATTATTGTGCTTAAAGCTCCGCTTAGTATGCCTGTATCAAAGGTTCCGGGGAACTCAATCCACAAGCAGACTCAGGAATATGTAAAAATCCTGGTTCAGAACGGTCTTGGCGGATTCTTTGATTCATACGAATCCACAGGAGGTCTCTCGGGCGGACGTCTCGGCGGTGTCAGTCAGGTAAGACCTGATTTCGAAACCGACCTTGAAGTAACCTTTGTTCCGATTAATTACGAAACCATTTATCTTAAGGGATATACCGGAAGCACATATGCGAATTCCGGCTGGTACCCTGACACGTCTGACTATGTTTCTGTTGAAAATACACGTACCTATAATTTCGGAAACACCGCAAAAATGCAGGTAGAGAATATCGATGCGGATCAGAGATTTTATTATCTGCCTTATTTCTCAGATTCAGACAATGTTATTGATTCCGACAACAATAAACTTTTATATCAAATCACTTACAATCCTGTTTTAAGTGAAGACGATTATGATAAGCATATTGAAGACGAACTTCTTTCAAATGAAGAATATTACTCATATGTCTATGAATCGTGTCTCGAAGTTCCGGAAGACCTAAAGTCCGTGCTTGAGGATACTTTATCGGAAATCGATTCTGTCGAATACCACGATATAAATGAGTACAGACTGAAGAGTGCAAAAGCTATTTACAGCTACTTTTATGAGAACTTCAGTTATACGATGGCTCCGGGCAGAACCGCATACAGAAGAGATTTCGTGGAATACTTTTTAACTCATCAGAAAAGAGGTTTCTGTGCGCATTTTGCTTCGGCGACCACTCTTCTTCTTCGTGAAATGGGCATACCGGCGAGATACTGCGAAGGATACTGCATTCCCATCTCACTTATTTACGAAGACGCTGTTATGGCAGATGAAAATTACGACGAGTGGTATTCGGGAAACAAAGATATAGATCTTGAATCAGTTCTTAAAGTTCCCGTAAACGATTCGTATGCTCATGCATGGGTTGAAATATATCTCGACGGATACGGATTTGTTCCTTTTGAGGCTACAATACCTTCATTTGATGAAGAAACGACAGATTTAGGTTTCCTTACATTAAACTTCTTCTCAGTTATTACATCGAATACTTTGAATTTTGAAGAGTTCGGAACAACCAATAATCCAAATACAGGCGGTGGCGGTGGATTTGATATCAACAAAGTTTTCGATATATTCAATTTCAACTCTTCGAACGTAAAAGTAACCGTTATCAGAATATTTGCGATATTTATCGGCGCCGGTATTCTTTACTTACTGATAAGATTTTTGGTAATTCGCATAAAACTTGCCATATATCGTAAAAATAATGACGAATATCATCTTGTAATATATGAATATTCCAAACTTTCTGCTATGCTTAAGAGGAAGGGATTTTTGAAAAAGAACAATCCTCTTCCGATGGATGTTAAGGAGGCTTACGATTTATATCTTGCCAGCTACAACAACCGTCACAAGAAGCCGAAAGATATTGATACCAAGGCATTATTTGAGCATTACGAGAAGGTAATGTATTCGTAAAGGGTTTAACTTTAAGGAGGGGAATTTATGGATAAGATTATCATTAAAGGTCTTGAAGTTTTTGCTCATCACGGAGTATACGAAAACGAAAAAACAAAGGGTCAGAAATTCGTCATCAACGCCGAGTTTGAAGTAGATACGCTGACCGCAAGTTTAAGCGATGATATCGAGGATACTCTTGATTATGCCAAAGTCTGTGAATACATAAAAGACTATATGGTTATCAATCAGGTAAATCTTCTTGAGACGCTTGTAAACGAGCTTTCCAGAAAGCTTCTTTTAACTTTTAAGCTCATAAAATCAGTATCCCTTGAAATCTGCAAACCCGACGCTCCTATTCCGTCCAAGTTTGATACGGTATCGTTAAAAGTTTTCAGATCAAGACATACAGCTTATATATCTGTGGGCTCAAATATCGGAGAACGCGAAGATTATATTGAAAATGCCATTGATAATCTTTCAATGGATGATTGTATAGAAGTAAAGGATGTTTCCGGATTGATTGAAACAAAGCCTTATGGAAATGTGGATCAGGATGATTTCATAAACGGAGTATTCAAAATCGAAACACTCTACTCTCCCGAAGAACTTCTTGCAAGATTAAGTATTGAGGAAAATGAAGCCGGCAGAGAAAGAACGATTCACTGGGGACCGAGAACACTGGATCTGGATATTATCCTTTATGATGATTTAGTTATGTCAACCAATAATCTCGTTATTCCTCATCCTGACATGACCAACAGAGAGTTCGTATTAAAGCCTCTTTGCGAGATTGCACCTTTCGTGATTCATCCAAGATTTAAT
>JAGCVT010000026.1 GCA_017962225.1 Lachnospiraceae bacterium | reverse complement strand
TGTTCCCTGCATAAAAGAAGCATTTAAAGAACTTGAAAAAATCGCAGACATTATTGTAATCGAAGGCGCAGGAAGTCCTGCAGAAATTAACCTAAAAGAAAACGACATTGTAAACATGGGCATGGCTGAGATAGTTGATGCTCCGGTTCTTTTAGTCGGAGATATCGACAGAGGCGGTGTCTTTGCGCAGCTACTCGGAACGATAATGCTTCTTGAAGATAAAGAAAAAGACCGCATAAAAGGTCTTATCATTAATAAGTTTCGCGGGGATAAAACCATACTTGATCCGGGCATCGATATGCTCGAAGAAAAGGGTAAAATTCCCGTTGCGGGTGTGCTTCCCTACATGAATGTAAGGCTCGAGGACGAAGACAGTTTATCGGACAGATTTGACAACAAAAAGCACGGTGTGATTGATATTGCAATCGTTCGTTTTCCACGTATTTCCAACTTTACTGACTTCAATGTGTTTGAGCAGAATTCTTCGGTTTCACTTAGATATGTTACAACTCCCGAAGAACTTGAAAGCGCGGATATGATATTTTTACCCGGCAGCAAAAATACCATCGGAGATCTTAAATGGATGCGCCAGAACGGTATTGAAGCAATGGTTAAAAAGTGCGCTGAGAAAGTGCCTGTATTCGGTATATGCGGCGGTTTCCAGATGCTTGGAAAATCAATTGACGATCCAGACAAAATCGAAGAAGGCGGCAGCATAAACGGCCTCGGACTTCTTGATATTGAAACTGTTTTAAAGAGCGAAAAAACCAGAACGCAGAAAACCGGGTACTTAAATGAAATCGGCGGTGTTTTGGAAGGTCTTTCGGGGCTTGAATTTGAAGGCTATGAGATACATGTGGGTGAGACAAGCGGAAATGCTTCTGACATAATCTGCAGCGGAAATATCTACGGTACATACATTCACGGTATCTTTGATAAAAAAGAAATTGCGGAGACAGTTATAAAAACTCTTGCAGATAAAAAAGGCGTCGAAATCAGTGACGATAACCTGATGGATTATGCTTCTTTTAAGGAAAAAGAGTATGACCGCATGGCGGATATTTTAAGAGAACATCTCGACATGGAGAAGATTTATGGAATGCTTAACGAAGCAGAAATTAAATGAATATAAGATTGCTGCTCCCAATGAAAGCATTCGCGCAAAAATAAAGGCGCACTGGGACGATGTCGCAAAGCCTTTGGACGGAATGGGCGATTTTGAAGACTTAATCTGCAGGATCGGAGCCATTCAGAAAAGCGAAGATGTAAAGCTTGATAAAAAGGCACTGCTCATTATGTGTTCCGACAACGGCATCGTAAAAGAAGGTGTGAGCCAAAGTGATTCATCTGTAACTTTATCTGTTGCAAAAAACATGCTTAAAGGCAGATCTTCGGTCGCTGTAATGGCAGAAAAGAACTGTATTGACATGTTTGTTTTCGACGTCGGAATTGATACGGACGAAGAACCTGAAGGCATTATAAATGCAAAAATAAGAAAAGGCACAAATGACTTTTATATCGAGCCTGCAATGAGCGAAGAAGAAACGCTTAAGGCAATTAATCTCGGTATAAATCTTGTCAAAGAATATCGCGATAAAAACTACGACATTATCCTTACGGGAGAAATGGGCATCGGTAATACTACAACAAGCGCAGCTGTTTGTTCTGCGTTATTCGAAGGTGATGAAACAGACAAACTCACAGGCCGAGGTGCGGGACTCAATGATGAAAAGTTCTTTAACAAGAAGCGAATCATCAGGGAATCGATTGAGAAATATTCACTAAAATCCGCAGATGCTTTTACGATTCTTTCTACAGTAGGCGGTTTTGATATTGCTACACTTACCGGTGTTTGTTTAGGCGGTGCAATGTACGGAGTTCCCGTTGTTCTGGACGGTGTGATTACAATGACTGCCGGACTTGTGGCAGAGAAGATTTGTCCGGGCGTTAAGGACTATTTAATACTTTCACACAAGGGCAAGGAACCTGCATCGGGAATGATTTCTGATAGGCTTGGATTAAAGCCTGTCATTGATGGGGATATGGCTTTAGGCGAAGGCACGGGTGCTGTGATGATGTTATCTCTTTTAGGAGATGCACTTTGTGTATATAACAATGCTGCAAGGTTTTCGGATATTGCGGTAGAAAATTACATTCGTTTATCAAAATAGTATTGGTGGGAAAATGATTACATTAGTTTACGGCGGCAGCGCATGCGGAAAATCGCAGTATGCGGAAGACACGATCTGTCGTTTGAGTGAGGGGAAAAGTAAATACTATATCGCGACAATGCAGGTCGGCGACGATGAGGAAAACATTGAGAGAGTCGAAAAGCACAGAGAGATGCGCAAAGAAAAAGGCTTTACGACTATTGAGCGTCAGGTCGACGTTAAGAAGGCTCTAGACGAAATGGCTGATTCAAAAAACGCACTGCTTGAATGCGTTTCAAATCTTGTTGCCAATGAGATGTTTTTCGGCGGAGAAATCATTGGGAAAGAAGATACCGTTCGGAAAGTAAAGGACGGTTTATCAAAGCTTGCGGAAGGCACAGAAAATCTTGTAATTGTTACAAACAATGTTTTCGAATCGGACTCCGATTACGACGAAATCACGCTTTCATACATGGATGCGTTAGGCGAGATAAATACATATCTTACAACACTTGCGGATGAAGTATACGAAGTGGTTGTCGGAATACCTTTAAGGATAAAATAATGCGGCTTATCAAATCATTTTTAATTGCATTATCGATGTACTCAAAAATCCCCGTACCGAGGACTGACTGGAAGGAAGAAGACATGAAATATGTGTTCATCTTTTTCCCTTTGGTCGGAGTCGTTATCGGCGGTTTAATATTCGGCTGGTACGCGCTTTGCAGATACCTTGAAAACGTACCGGAAATCTGCAGGATTTTGGTCGTTGCTGCAATACCCATTATCGTTACGGGCGGCATTCATGTGGACGGTTTTATGGATACAATGGATGCGTTTCATTCGTACCGTGAAAGAGAGAAAAAACTTGAAATCTTAAAAGATCCGCATATCGGTGCATTTTCGGTTATTATGCTTGCACTTTACGGACTTATTTTCTTAGGCGCAGTTTCTTTCGTAAACGGATTTGAAAGCGTTGTAATACTTTGCATAGTGTTTGTTTTATCAAGATGTGTGAGCGGATTCTGCGCTATTTCTTTTAGGAGCGCAAAGGAAGGAACACTTAATCTTTTTGCGAAGAATTCATCGAAGATTGCAGTGCAGATTATTACGTTTTTGGAAGCAGTAATATGCATCATCGGAATGTTTTTTGTAAATCCGATTTTTGCTCTCGGAATTTTAATAACGACGGTTCTGACGGTGGTTTATTACTACTTTAAAACAAAAAAAGAATTCGGCGGAATCACGGGTGATACCGCAGGATATCTTTTGCTGATCGTTGAGAGAAATGCGCTCGTTGTTCTTGCGGTAATGATAGTTATTCTGGGGAGAATGAATTTTTATTTTAGGTGAAACTATGAAACTTATTATCGGCGGTTACGCACAGGGGAAACTTAATTACGCGGTTACAAAATACAACGTGGCTGAAGATCATGTTTTTGAAAGCACGCTTCCGACAAATGAAGAAGCAGAAAAACTTGAAGGCAAAATCATTGTCTCAAGCATTCACAAGTGGATCAGAAAGCGCATAAAAGAAGGCGGCAGACCTGAGGAAGAAATTTCTTCGTTCGTTAAGAAAAATCCGGACTGCATTATTATCTGCGATGAAATCGGTAACGGTATAGTTCCGATGGATCCGTTTGAGAGAGTCTACAGAGAAAGAACCGGACGTATACAGGTTAAGCTGGCTGCAGATGCGGAAGAAGTGGAGAGAGTCGTATGCGGAATAGCGCAGAAGATAAAATAAGAATTGCAATAGTTCGTCACGGTGCAACCGCAACTAATGCAGATAAAAGATACTGCGGTAAAAGAAGCGATGAAGATCTGTCGGATGAAGGTATTGCGGCTGTTAAGGCTATGATTGAAAAGGGTGTTTATCCTGCGGCTTCCATGCTTTTTGTAAGTCCGAAGAAACGAGCAAAAAGTACCGCAAAGCTTATTTATCCTGAACTTGAACAGACTGTGATAGATGAATTTGATGAGATAGATTTCGGTGATTTTGAAGGAAAGAATCACGCAGAATTAGACGGAAATCCGGATTATCAGAAATGGATTGATTCAAACGGAGAAACTGCATTTCCGAACGGTGAAAGCAAGGATGATCTTTGCAAAAGAGTAACGGAAGGCTTTCTTAAAGTACTGGATATTTTCTCAAAAGAAATATCTGATAACGAGAGCTTATCGGAAAGACCGGAAGAAGACGCGGATATAGCAATAGTTGCACACGGCGGAACCATAATGGCACTACTTAGTACTTTTGCCGGAATGAATTATTTTAACTGCCTTGTATCAAACGCAAAAGGTTATATTGTTGAAATGGTTTCAGGTTACCCTGATTCAATGAAGATAGCCGGGATAATAGAGTAGTTTTAAATGGGTTTAATGATTAAGACAATAATTGAATTACATGCTATTGCTCTGGTTGCAGGTTTTTTTCTTGATTTGATAATAGGAGACCCGCACTGGCTGTATCATCCTGTACGATTAATCGGACTGCTAATCAGTTTGTGCGAGAAGTTTTTTTTAGGAAAATCAGATAAGACCGAAAGTGATTCAAGGAGTGATGATAAAAAGGCTGATAATACAAGAATATTTTTTGGAGTTTTAACAGTAATCATTGTTCTTGTAGTAACATTTTTAGTTGTTTCAGCAATAGTATTCTGGTCATATTATTTCAACAGATATTTAGGCCTTGCAGTCGAAGTGCTTCTTACTTACTTCATACTCGCAACCAAGAGTCTCAGATATGAGAGCATGAAAGTGTATAAAGCACTTAACACGGGAACACTTGATGATGCAAGAAAAGCCGTATCGATGATAGTCGGAAGAGATACCGAAAACTTAAGCGAAGAAGGTGTGGTTAAGGCTGCTGTTGAAACGGTTGCGGAAAACACTTCGGACGGCGTGATTGCACCGATGATTTTCACTGCAATCGGAGGTCCGGTTTTAGGCTTTTTATACAAGGCCGTAAACACAATGGATTCGATGATAGGATACAAGAACGATAAGTATCTGTACTTTGGAAGAGCGGCCGCAAAGCTCGATGATTTTGTGAATTTTTTACCGGCCAGAATCAGCGCTTATTTTATGATTTTTGCTGCATATATAGGCGGTAAGGATTATGACGGCAGGAAAGCCAAAGACATATTTAAGCGCGACAGATTTAACCATGCAAGCCCGAACTCCGCACAGACCGAATCCGTATGTGCGGGAGCACTTGGAGTAAGGCTTGCGGGCGATGCTTCATACTTCGGTAAAATCGTAAAAAAACCGTTCATCGGAGATGCGGTAAGAAGCATCGAAAGAGAAGATATAAAAAGAGCATGCAGACTGATGTATATTACCGCGTTTTTATGCATGATAATCTGCACTGTGATCTTACTTGCAGTCTGGGAAGTATGCTTTTTTGTAATAGGATTTTAAGAGGAATATACCTTGAGCGAAACAATCCACGGCGGAGACGTGTACAGAAATAAAGTGAATATAGATTTTTCGGTCAGCATCAATCCGTGCGGAGTTCCTGAGAAGGTAAAGAGTGCTTTAAACGAGGCACTTGATTCGCTTGAAAAATACCCTGACATCCGCTGCGAAAGACTTACAAAAGCAGTTGCAAGAATGCTTACCGTAAAAGAAGAAAACCTTGTGTTCGGAAACGGTTCTTCGGAACTTTTTATGGCAGTTGCGAATACGTATAAGCCTGAAAAAGTCCTGATTGCCGAGCCTTCTTTTTACGGTTATGAATATGC
>JAGCVT010000025.1 GCA_017962225.1 Lachnospiraceae bacterium | reverse complement strand
GGCTTTGAGGGCATAGCCCTTATTTCGCATGTCCTTTCGAATCATAAAGCCCAGCGAAACGGCTGATTCATTGAAATATTCAAATCCCACGCGCCCGATGACTTCGTTTGTTTCTTTTAGTTCGATAATCCACATTCCGTATTCAAAGAGCATATAGCCGTTTTTTACGGATTCGAAGCGTGCTTCGGGTGTGAGTTCGTGGGAGAGTTCGGGAAGGGGCTCGAGGAATCTTTTACATTCTTCGTCTTCGTACATTTCGTATATTTTCGGAAGATCTTCAAGGCGTTCTTCACGGATTAAAAAATCCTCATTTTCTGCAATAACATAGGGAATATTTTTGATATGACAGTAAACCATATCGAGGTGTCCTGAATATTGGACACCTTCCGTGATAAAATATTTATAACCTTCAAAGGCGGACAGTTGCTCCTCATTACACACATATATGCAAACTGCTTCGCCTTTTGAGGTCAGGCAGTCAGCCACATTCCTGTCGGATGTTATGTATAAAACAAGTTCGCCGAGAGGCCTGTATTCATCTATGCTGTTGATGGTTATATGTTTTATGTTCATAACGTCAAATAATTTTTTAAGAATACAGAAAATCAAATTATACAACCGCAAAATATTGTATAATAGAAATGATATCACAAAGTTAAAGGATAGACTACAAACGAGGTTTTATTTATGGCTCTTCAGTTTGTTTTAGGAGGCTCGGGAAGCGGCAAAAGTGAATACGTAAAGAATCTGGCAATCAGGCTTGCGACCGAAGACAGAAGGAACAACGTTCTTATGATTGTTCCCGATCAGTTTACCATGCAGACGCAGTGGGCAATGGCCAATTCACATCCCGACGGAGGCATCATCAACATTGATGTCTTAAGCTTTTCGCGCCTTCCGAGAAAGGTTTTCGAAGAAGTCGGACAGCCTAAAAGAATGCTTCTCGATGACACAGGCAAGTGTTTGCTTATAAAGAGAGGGGCAACGAAGATTAAGGAAGACCTTCGCGTGCTTTCAAAAGGCATGGATAATGCAGGCTGGGCCGGAGAGGTAAAGTCCGTTTTATCCGAATTCATGCAGTATAACGTAAGCCCCGAAGACCTCGATATCATAAAAGAAAAGTGCACATCGGAAGCATTAAAGGACAAGCTGTCGGAATTAAAGCTCCTTTATGAGGTTTTCCTAAAAGAATGCGAAGATAAATATATTACCAGGGAAGAGCTCCTTGATATGTTTATCGAAAGACTTCCTTTGTCCAAAAAGATGGAAAAGAGTGTCGTTATTTTTGACGGTTTTACGGGCTTTACACCTATACAGATAAAGGCTATTGTCGCAGTTTTAAATAAGGCTAAGGATGTCTATATTACTTTTCCTTTTGACAATGATCCGAGTGCCAACCCTCATAAAATCTCCGAGAATGAGGATACTTTATTTAATCTGACCAAAAGAAACATGGAGGATATTTCCAAGGAATACGATCCGACCGGAGTGAATATAAAGGACGATATCCGCCTTACAAAAGATTACAGACATGAGAACAATGCGGAACTTGCATTCCTTGAGAAGAATCTTTTCAGAAAAGAAAACGAAAAAATAAAGGCAGAAGGCGCAATTAAGATTTCACGCTGCGCGGATATTGACAGCGAGTGTCATATTCTGTGCGAAGAACTCCTAAAAGAAATCCGCGAGAAGAATTTACGATTCCGTGACGTGGCGGTTATCTGTGCGGATATGACCAGATATCAGAAGCCGCTGGCAAAGTATCTGGACAGATATCAGATCCCTTATTACATGGATGCAAACAGAAGCATTGCGAGCAATCCTCTGGTAAAATACATCCTTTCGATAGCTGAGATTTTAAGAAATAATTTCCGTGAAGAAGACGTGCTTAAGTTCCTTCGTACAGGCATATCGCCCATCGAAGAAGATCAGATTGACGAACTTGAGAACTATATTTATGCTCGCGGCATAAAAGGAATTGCCAAGTGGAGAGAGGATTTTGTTTATTCGAGCGAGGAACAGAGATTAAACAACGAATCGTTAGATAAAATCAATTCCGTCCGTGCGGAGCTTTTTGAAATATTTAAAGACATTACCGCCGAAGGTACCGGCAAGAGAAAACTTTCCAAATGGATTGAGCAGATTTATGCTATCCTCGAGCGCGGAAAAGTCTATGAAAAAATGAATGAAACGGCTGCCGAATTAAGAGAAGAAGGTCTTATCGGCGAAGCCATGGAATATGAAAGCGTATACAACAAGGTCATCGAGCTTTTTGATGCACTCTGCGATCTGATGGGAGATGAGGATTATTCGGTAAAAGAATTATCGGATATTCTTAAGGTCGGCTTTTCGGAGATACGCGTGGGTGTGCTTCCGCAAAAAGTGGATTCTCTTTTAGTAGGAGACATGCAGAGAACCAGATTAAAAGAGACAAAAGAACTTTTTATCCTCGGTGTAAACGACGGAAATATTCCCAAAGGAGCCTCGGACAGCGGTCTTTTATCCGTGCCCGATAAGGAAGAGTTAAAGAAAGCCGAATGCCGTTTGGCACCCACAAGTGTTGAACTTGCGTTTATAGAGCAGCTTTACATTTACCTTAACCTTACCAAGCCCACGGATAAGCTCTATCTTTCCTTCGCCAGCGTCGGCGGAAAGGGCGACAGCCTGATTCCCTCATACTTAATTGAAGTTTTAAAAAACATGTTTGAAGGTCTTGAGGTGACGGACAATACTGCCAAAACGCCGGGACTCTTTTTACAGGATATAAAAGAAGAAACAGGAAAACTCTTAGGTCTTTACGTAACAGGTATCGCCAACGAAAAGCAGGAAGAAAAACTCTTTGACAACATAAGCATCATAAAAGGCAGCGAAGGCGGAGAAGAATGGTGCGAAAAGGTTATAGCAAACGCATTCAGGGAATATGAAGCAAAACCGCTTGAAAAAGAGACTGCAAGAAATCTTTACGGAGACCTCTTAACTGTATCCGTATCGACACTTGAGCGCTTCGCAGCCTGCAGATATGCGCATTTTGTAGCTTACGGATTAAGCCTTAAGGAGAGAGAAGAATACGGACTTGAGAGCGTGGATATGGGTAATCTTTCCCACGATGTGCTCGAAACCGTGGGCCAGAAATTAAAGACTGAAAACCTTGATTTTTCAACGGCGGACGCAGAAATTATGTCGAAGGAAATCGAAATGGCAATAGAGCATCTTACCGGCGCTTATAACGGAGACCTTTTGGTTTCCGACGAAAAGACCAAATACTATGCTCGCCAGCTTCAGCGAATCATGAAGAGAACCGTCAAAACACTCGGCTTCCAGCTTTCAAAGGGCAGATACAAACCCGAGATGTATGAAATGAGTTTCAGGAAAATGTACGATCTTTCTTCGCCCGAAGACGAATCCGACAAGAAAGTTATTCTGAAGGGAAGAATAGACAGGGCGGATGTGTTTGATGATGCTGACAAGGAATATGTAAAGATTATTGATTACAAATCTTCGTCGCACACAATTGATGCAAAAAAACTCGAAGAAGGCCTTTCGCTTCAGCTTGCGATATATATGAAAAACGCGGTCGAGATGATAAAAGAAAGACATCCCGAAAAAGAAGTCCTTCCCGCCGCTATGCTTTATTATGCGATAGACGATCCTTTTTCTGATAAAAGAGACGAATACGAGGCTGAAATCAGAAAGAAATTAATTCCTGTCGGAGCCATAGTAAACGACGACAAAGTGCTGGAGAGTCTGGACGAAGATCTTTCGGCGGCCGGAGCAAAATCCGAAGTAATTAAGGTTTCCAGAAATAAGGATAAATCAATCAGCAAGACCTCTAATGTCTGCACCAGGGAAGAATTTGATTCAATGCTCGATAAAGCCGAGGATAAAGCCAAAGAACTTGCTTCGGATATTTTATCGGGAAGCATAGACATCAATCCTTATTACGAGAAAAAGGAAGACAATGCCTGCCGGTACTGCTCACTTAAAGGAATCTGCGGATTTGACCTGAAGATAAAAGGGTTCGAATACAGGAGATTTGGAGAAACCGAACCCGAAGAGGATGAGGAATAAGTATGGATTTTACTGACGAACAAAAAAAGGTAATAGACTCAAGAAATAAAAATCTAATAGTGTCTGCCGCCGCCGGAAGCGGAAAGACGGCCGTTCTGACCGAAAGAATCGTTAAGAAAATCTGTGAAGACGAAAATCTTTCGGTAGACAGAATGCTTATAGTAACCTTTACCAATTCGGCAGCAAGGGAGATGAAGGAGCGTATTGGCAAGAAGCTTCGCGAAAGACTTGCAGAAAATCCCGACAATGCGCATTTAAGAAAGCAGATTGCGATCCTTCATACGGCACAGATTACGACCATAGACAGTTTCTGCCTTTATATTCTTAAAAACCATTTTGAAGAAATCGGCGTCGATCCTTCATTTGCCATCGGCAGCGAAGGAGAGATTAACCAGATTTCCGACGAAGCCTTTGACGACGATCTGGAAGAGGCTTTTAAGGAAGGAAACGAAGAATTCCTTAACCTGGTGGAAATGTATGCGCCGAAGGGTAAATTCAGGAAATTTTATGAGCTCGTAAAAGGCATTGCAGCTAAGGCTGACAGCTCGGCATATCCTTACGATACGTTGCAAAGCTTTATCGTGGAAGATACCGAAAATGTCTGGGAGCTTCCGTTTGTTAAGTTTATTCTGGAATATGAAAACGAGTTTTTAAGGGAAGCGCTCAGATTATACAGGGAAGTAAAAGAAATTTCCGAAGGAAGTTTCCTGACAAAGCATCTGGAAGAGGCAAACTTTGCAATATCGTTTATCGAGGATATTATTGCGGGCGATATGCGAAGAAGAATCCGTAAATTCCCCGAATTTGAAAAGACGACACTCAATTACGGAAGAAAAGACAGACCCGCGGAAGAAACTGCGCTCAAAGACTCTGCCGATAAGGTTATTGACGAAGCCCGCAAGATTATAGACAAATATAAAAAGAAATATAAGGACTTAAACGAAACCGATTTTGAGGAATCGGTCAAGGAAGGCTATGCGGTCACGAATTCTCTTTTAAGATTTGTGATGTCGTATATGCGCACTTTTGATGCGAAAAAACGCGATAAGAATATCATCAGTTTTTCCGATATGGAACATATGGCACTTGAAATACTCGTAAAAAAAGAAGGTGACAGGCTCGTTCCCACTCCGACCGCGATTCGCTACCGGGAGTTTTTCAATGAAGTAATGATAGACGAATATCAGGACTCAAACGATGTTCAGGAGACCATACTTGCTGCGGTTTCTAAGGATGAAGAGCTTACCGGCAACAGATTTATGGTGGGCGACATCAAGCAGAGCATTTACAGATTCCGTCTTGCAAAGCCCGATATTTTTAAGGAAAAATGCCTTGAATATTCTAAAGAAGGCGACAGAGACGAGCGAATCATTCTTTCGCACAATTTCAGAAGCCGTAGGGAAGTCATCGATGCAGTTAACTTCGTGTTTGAACGCTGCATGATTGAAAAAATCGGCGGTGTCGGATACGGAAAAGATGAAAGACTTAATTTGGGAAAGAAGGATTATCCCTCAAGCAATATCGACAATAAAGCGGAGCTCATTTATTTTAACAAAAAAGAATTTGAAGAGAATGAGCAGTATGCGGATTTGAGCACCGATGAGATAGAAGCTGCCATAGTAGCGAAAAGAATCAGAGCGTTAAAAGAGGCCGGAACTCTTGTTTATGATGTAAAAGCAGATTCGATGAGAGAAATGAAATATTCGGATGTGGCTATCCTTCTTCGCTCGATGACAAACGGACGCGATGTTATTTTCCAGAAAGCGTTAAAGAAAGAGGGCATTCAGGGATACGTTATTTCAAAGGCCGGATATTACAGCGCATGGGAAGTGCAGTTAATCCTTAATTTCCTTTCTGTAATCGACAATCCCAGACAGGATATGCCTCTTTTATCAGTGATGCATTCATTTATCGGTTCTTTCAGCGAAGAGGAAATTGCAAAAGTCCGTGTTATTGATAAAAAGAAAAGGCTTATAGACAGTCTTTACCGGTATATTCTCGAAGGAAGCGACAGTGTTTTAAAGGAAAAAGTATTAAGTTTTACGGCCGAGCTTGAGGAATTAAGAAAGCAGGCCATGTACACATCCGCATCGGACATGCTTCGTATGATCTTTGAAAAGTACGAGTATGCCGTTATGGTTTCGTCTCTTCCCGGTGGCGAGCAGAGACTTGCAAATGTAAATCTTCTGGTGGAGACCGCGGACGAATACGAAGAACAGGGCATTTACTGTATACATGATTTCGTAAAATACACGGAAAAACTTAAAGCAAAGCAGGACATGGGCGAAGCAAACATGTTAGATGAAAATGCCGATGTCGTGCAGATACTGACCGTGCACAAATCCAAAGGTCTCGAATATCCAATATGCTTTGTGTCGGGACTTCATACCAAATTCAGATATTCAAGCGATACGATTCTTATGGACGATGAGCTCGGTATAGGCGGAGACACGTTTAACCTTGAAAAGAGAATAAAGGGAACTTCTCCTGTCAGAGAAGCCATTTATGCCAAGGAAAAAGTAAACAGTCTCGGTGAAGAAATAAGAGTTTTATACGTGGCCATGACAAGAGCCAGAGAGAAACTTATCTTAACCGGTATGCTTGAGGAAGAGATAGAAGCTAAGGATAAGCTTTCGTTTGCAAACATAATGGACTCCGCTTCTTTTATGAAGCTGATTTTCCCGATAATAAGCGAAAGTCCTGAATTGTTTGAAGTAAAAAAAGTCAATCCCGGGGACGAGGAAATCAAGGAAGTATTTGATGAGGCTGAAAGAATTTCAAAGCGAGATGCCCTTTCAAAAATACCTGCAAAGCCCGGTTTTGAGGAATTTGTTTATCCGTATGAATCTCTGGACAACCTGTTCGTAAAAACAACTGTTTCCGAACTTAAAAAAGCGGCATATCTCGAGCAGGAAGACGGAGAGAACACTCTTTATCACGAAGAGGAAGTTCGAGTTCCGAAGATTATCTCCGACACAGAAATCGAGAACGGCGGTGCGGCTCGCGGAAGCGCATATCACAGAGTAATGGAGCTTATGGATTTTGAGCACATTTACGAGGGGGATATTGCGGCCAACCTAAGAGCGCACAGACAGAAGATGACGGACAATCTTTTCATTTATGAGGAAGATGATGCGCTGGTAAGCGAAGACAAGATTTTAAAATTCCTTGATACAGATCTTGCAAAGCGCATGAGCGAAGCCGCAAAGAAAGAGAAACTTTATCTTGAGCAGCCGTTTGTTTTATCCGTTCCTGCAAATGAAGTAAACGAATCCTTCCCTAATACCGAGAAAGTCCTGGTTCAGGGTGTAATCGACGTTTACTTTGAAGAAGACGGAAAGCTCATTCTGATGGATTATAAAACCGACAGAGTGGATACGGCGGAAGAGCTTATTAAGAGATATAAGACGCAGCTGGATTATTACAGCGAGGCGCTTTCGAGACTTGAGAAGAAACCCGTGGCGGAAGTTTTGATTTATTCATTTGCGCTCGGGGAAGTAATTACAGTTTAAAACGAAAGGGGGACCGGTTTCCCGGCCCCTTTCTTTTTTTATTCAGCATATTCTAACTTCTTTGAGAATCTTTTGTTGTTTTCCGCAACATCATCCAATAGCCTTCCGACATGCCTTGTGCTGAAGAACATATCTTTTTTGGCAATTACAATGATGATTGTAACGATTGTAACCACGATTGTTTCAACACATTTTGTCTCGGGTGTCATTGCTATTTTTTCCTGAAGGAAATTAACAACTAAGTGGAATATCATGCATGCCAAGATTGAACGGTCGCTTGCAAGATAAACCCAGGTAATGATGAAGCCCATAGGTATTCCGCTTACGAAAAAGTTGATTACATATAAGGGGTTTACCATTAGTCCGGCCTGATATGTTCCCTGGATAAAGATTAACGGGAAGTGCCAGAATGACCAGAGCACGCCGAATATCATCGATTCCCAGAACCAGTTCATATAATTTCCGATTGAATCTTCGCAGTATCCTTTCCAGCCTACTTCTTCAACAATTGAAGCAATCAGAATGGTGAAGAAAGCTCCGGCGATTCCGACTCCCGTAAAAGAGAAGTCCTCGGTAAAAGCAAACTGATTTAAGGACTGTCCGAACAAAGTCGAGAGAAGTATGGAAGAAACGATTATCAGAGCAAATACCACAACCGCAAGTGCCACATTTCCCCATTTAATCTTGTAAAAACCGATGATTTTGTTTTTAAGATCGGTTTTAAGTTCTTTTGAGCCCGAAGCAAGTACGAATACGGTCGATACGATTCCCGGAGCTAAAAGTCCGATCAGCATAAGAACGGCGCCTAAATTCTGAGGCAGAAAGATTGCGGGTATCCAGAAAATCCATGTAAAAAGATACGCAAGTGCGAAAAAGAGCACCGGTCTGTAACGATATTTTTTATTTGTATCAGATTTCATATACTATCTCCTTTTTTTCGAGTGATTTTATGTTTTTACGGAAGAAGATGCCTGTGGAAAATACAGCCAGGCTTAATCCTGCGATTATTATTAAAAGAGCAGAACCTCTTCCGACGCCGCGATGTCCGATTTTGCCGAGAGTGTCTGCAATCACTCCCGATGAGGCATAAGCTGCCACATATCCGAGCTGGGAAATAAAACCGATTAAGCCCCAGACTCTTCCCTGCTTATCCGCAGGGATATTTATTCTTGCCAGATAGTCCATGCAGTTGTTTGCGACAGGAAGCATACAGAAGAAAAGGAAGCCGAAAATACATACAGGTACGATATTTTCGAAGAGACCGAAGCCGAACATGCATACTCCTGCGAGCGATAGCGAAAGGGCGAGGTAAATCACATAATTCTTTTTTATGCCTTTGATTCCGAGGATTACTCCGCTTGCAAGCATTCCGCAGGCACAGATTGTCTCTGCGATGCCGAGTGTTTTTTCATCCTGAAAAGAAAGAATGAGCGGCTTTGCGAGCGTCTGAAACATTCCCATGAAAAGCGTGATTCCGGCAGACATAAAGACCAGAGCGAGCAGTCCTTTTGTTTCGCGTAAAACTTTCCAGCCGGTTTTAAAACTTTCAAAAAATGCTTCGTTTTTCTCGGAAGCTTTTGCGCCGATTCCTTTTCTTACTAAAACGGCGCCGGTCACAGTCAAAAGGAAGGTTGCAATATCAATTATCAGCAGTAATTTAACGTCGCTTATTGTAAGAAGAAGTCCGGCAATAAGGGGTGAAAAGAGGTATCTCGAGCTTCCGGCGAGTGAAACTAAGCCGCTGGCTTTCGAGAATTCCTCTTTTGTAAGAAGATCCGTGATGGTTGCTCTGTAGGACGGTTCAAGCAGCGCGGAAAATACGGCGCTTATCGAGACACCGAGGCATATCTGCCACAAAGATGCCTCTCCGCGAATCATGCAAATAAGTATAAAAAAAACACCGAGTGCGGAACATCCGTCACCAATCATCATAAGTAAACGTCTGTCGTATCTGTCGGCCAAAATACCTGCAGGTACGCTTAAAAGGAGCGAGGGAAGAAATCCTAAAAGAGTCACAAGCGACATGCTTGCTGCGCTTCCCGTTACTTTGAAAATATATACTCCGAGTCCGAAGGACGTTAAGCCGCTTCCTACGGAAGAGACAAATTCTCCGAACCAGAGGAGTAAAAATTTGTTGAAATTATTTTTTTGTTTCATTATTTTTCTCCGCGTGAAATCATTTCGCGGACAAATTCCATAGTGCCTTTCTCGGCTCCGAGCAGTTTTTCGGTAAGATCGACGAAAACATCGATATCACGCTCGGTGAACTGTCCGTCGTCAAATACTTCACTGCTGACAATCAGCATTGTTTTTACACGTTCAGGTATATTGTTGCAGTTAAAAATCCCCTGACTGATGCCTTCCTCGACTACTTCGGAAAGGATGGGAATCGCAACATCATACAGTTTCTGTTTGGTTCTTTTATGCATAAGGGCGTTTTCAGGACTTAAAAGAGCCTCTTCAATAACGAACTCTTCCTTTTCAGGCTGCAGAGACATGATTATTCCGGTGATTTTTACGGGAACGGGAAGGTCGGATTTTAAAACCGCGGTTGCGGCCTCGGCTTCTTTACCGATCATCATGTTGATTACTTCTTCCAAAAGAAGCTCCTTGCTTTCAAAATAGTAGTAGAAAGTTCCCTTGGCGATTCCCGCCTCTTCTATGATCTCGTCTACGCTTGTATTTTCGTAACCCTTTGTAAGAAACATACGGTATGCTATCTGTACAAGTTCAAGTTTTCTCATTTCGCCCTTTTTCATTTATAAATCTCCTTTTCGACTATCGGTCGGTTTTAGTATAACAAGCCGGTTTTATATTTGTCAAGTACTTTTTCGACTAAAAGTCGGTTTTTGATTTTCGCTGCCTTTCTTTGAATTGACAAAACCATAAAAAGAGCCTACAATTCTATATGTTCGTGAAAGATTTCGCCTGCGTGAAAGACGGGGGCGTTTCAATATTTTAGGAGGTATTTTATGAATATTTTGGTAATTAACTGCGGAAGTTCATCACTTAAGTATCAGCTCATCAATTCTGAGAGTGAAGCAGTACTTGCAAAAGGACTTTGCGAAAGAATCGGAATGGAAGGCTCCTGTATCAAGCATACTCCTTCGGGAAAGGATAAAGTTACAAAAGAAACTCCGATGCCCGACCATACTTATGCTATTCAGGCAGTTATCGATGCTTTGACAGATGCAGAACACGGCGTTGTTAAATCACTTTCCGAAATCGATGCAGTAGGTCATCGTATTGTGCACGGCGGTGAGAAGTTTGCGAAGTCTGTTGTTATCACAGACGAAGTTTTGGATGCAATTGCTGAGTGCAACGATCTTGCTCCCCTTCACAACCCTGCAAACCTTATCGGTATCAACGCTTGTAAAAAGATTATGCCCGGCGTTCCCATGGTAGCAGTATTCGATACGGCTTTCCATCAGACAATGCCCGAGAAAGCATATATGTACGGACTTCCTTATGAATACTATGAGAAATACAAAGTTCGTCGTTACGGATTCCACGGAACCAGCCATGATTTCGTATCTGCAAGAGCAGCAGAAATCCTCGGCAAGACAAGAGAAGATTTAAAGATTATCGTTTGCCACTTAGGAAACGGTGCAAGTATTTCTGCAGTTGACCACGGTAAGTGCGTAGATACATCCATGGGTCTTACTCCTCTTGAAGGTCTTATCATGGGTACAAGATGCGGCGATATCGATCCCGCTATCATCGAGTTCATCGCAAAGAAAGAAAACCTTTCAATCTCCGAAATCAACACCATCATGAACAAGAAGTCAGGTGTTGAAGGAATGTCAAAGGTATCTTCAGACTTCAGAGATCTTTCCGCAGCTATGGATCAGGGCAATGCACTTGCAAAGATGGCTCTTGAGACATACACATACAGAGTAGCCAAGTACATCGGTGCTTACGCAGCAGCCATGAACGGTGTTGACGTTATCGCATTTACAGCAGGTATCGGCGAGAACGACGGCAGAGTTCGTTCCATGACAGGCAAGTACCTCGGCTACCTCGGAGCAAGCATTGACGAGTCCAAGAACAATGTTCACGGCGACGAAGCAATCATCTCCAATGAAGGCGACAAAGTAACGGTTATGGTAGTTCCTACAAACGAAGAATTGGCTATTGCAAGACAGACAGCAAGTTTGGTAAAATAGGAAAGTCGTCACAATCATAAAAGAAAAGTGCCGCGCTCTAAACGGGCCCGGCACTAAACATGCAGACGTATCGAAGCGGTCATAACGGGGCGCACTCGAAATGCGTTTGACCTCCGGGTCACGAGGGTTCGAATCCCTCCGTCTGCGCGAACAATAAGAGACACCCAACGGTGTCTCTTTTTTGCGCTCGGAGGGATTCGAACGCTAGGCAAACTGCGAAGCAGTTTAGAAAGCTCCGGTGGAGCTTTCGTGCCGTAGCCGGCCTGAAAGGCGGCCATGCCGCCGGTGGGAATCCCTCCGTCTGCGCGAATAAAAAAGACACCATCAGGTGTCTTTTTTCTTTACATACAGGGCTAACAGTTGTATAATATTAAGGTGCGACTTTTCTCACCGAAATATTGATTCTGCGAGTTTTCGCCACAGGAGAAATTTATGGAAAAAGGGAAAAACGACAAACAAAAAAATAAAGTATGGCTGGGATTTAGTATATTTCTGATTATCGTTGCCATTATAAGCGCGGACTTTTTTGTTTTAAGAATTGTAAGCAGAGTATCTGCCAACAAGAGAAATCAGGAACTTCGCGACCAGGTAAACGACGGCGCGGATACATCAAATCCCGTAATTATAGATACTTCCCAGATTAGCGTCATTGCTCCGAAGGAAGACGAGGGAGAGACAGGAGATACTGCAGAGCCCGTAAAAGACTGGTCCGAATGCACTATGGAAGAAAAGAAGGAAAGATACCTTCAGACTTACGGAATTATAGTGCCTGACAAGACTCTTAATTTTGACGACTTAAAAGAAACCGTCAACAAGGATATTTATGCATGGATTTATATCCCCAATTTGGACGTGGACGATCCGATAGTTCAGCACCCTGACGATGATGCGTATTATCTTAACCACAATCTTGACGGAACAGCAGGATATCCCGGCGGTATTTATACCGAACCGACATACAACAACACTGATTTTATGGACAGAATGACCGTTGTTTACGGTCACAACATGAGAGACGATAAGAGATTTTCGTCGCTTCACAGACTCGAGGATCCGGCTGTTTTTGAAGAAGTTCAGTACTTGTTTATTTATATGCCGGACGACATCCTGGTTTATAAAATTGTTGCAGCTTACGAAGGAAGCAACCTTCACATTCTTGCAACCAATATCTGGGATGATGTAACCTGGGTTGAGTATCTTAACGGCGTTATCGCTTTTGACGGACCGAGAGACAATACCAGGGAATATGACTTTACTTCCGAAACAAAAATGCTTACTTTATCGACTTGTATAAAAAACGATCCTTCACACAGATATCTGGTTCAGGGAGTTTTGCTTGATGAGTGCAGATAAAAAAAAGAAAAGGAAACCGAATATTAAAAGAATCGTATTAGCCGTTCTGCTGTTACTTGCCGTAATAGCGGGCGGCTTAATTATTTCTTTTTTCCTTTTCAGACATCACGGAAAGAAACAATTGCAGGCGACCAACACCCGTGAAATAAGGATTCAGGAGATTATTCCCGAAGAAGATATTGAGGATGACGGAACGATTAATTACAAGGGAGGAAAATATATTTTTAATCCCGATGTAATGACATTTCTTTTTATGGGAATCGATCACCGAGGAGACCTTCCGGATGCCGACGAAGTGACGGATTACCGTAAGGGCGGACAGGCGGATGCCCTGATATTAATGGTAGTCAATCATAAAACAAAAAAGGTAAATCTGATAAACATTAACAGAAACGCCATGGCGGAAATGGATGTTTACAGCAAAGACGGAGAAATGATAAATACCGAGGTCAGACAGATATGTCTTGCCCACGGATACGGAACCGGTCACGAAGACAGCTGCGAGAGGCAGGTTGAAGCGGTTTCCAGACTTTTCAATTTCCTTCAGATAAACGGTTATTACTCGCTTGAACTTAACGGCGTGGCCGAACTTAACGATTATATGGGAGGGGTGGAAGTAGAAGTCCTTGAAAACATTCCGAAAGGTTCCAAAGAGCTTAAAAACAGCCAGGGAAAGATTGTTACCCTGATGGGCGAAGATGCAAGAATATATGTTCAGTACAGGGATGTAAAGAGTTTCAATTCCGTGGAATCCAGAATGGCCAGACAGAAGCAGTATATCAGTGCGCTGTTTGCAAAGATTCTGGAAAAGACTAAGGAAGACGCAACATTCCCCGTAAAACTTCTGGACATCCTAAAAGATTATACAGTTACGGATCTTGATGCTTCAAAAATTTCATACCTTGCCACAACCTGCGTAAACTACGAGTTTGATACTCAGAATATTTATACTCTTTCCGGAGAAAACGTGGTGAACGAGGATGGATATGAAGAATTCTACGTTGATGAGGATTCTTTGAAAGACTTGATTTTTGACCTGTTTTATGAAAAAATCGAATAGGAATATTTGATTCTTTTATGATAGTAAAACTTTCTAAAGTCTGGGCGGAAGGACCGGACAGGATGTTAGCGCCTGGCCCGAAAGGGTGACGAGGGTTGGCAGTTATCGAAAGACTCGGCGGATGCTGCCACGGCGTATTCATTGAGATGAATTAGTGCGTCGTCAGAGAGAAATGAAAAAGCGGAATCAACACCGTAACAGAGGTTCTCTTATCACTGAAATTAATACCAAATAATAAAAACAAGGAGATTTTTATATGAGAGTAGTAATTCAGGATAATTATGAGAAGATGTGCAAATGGGCTGCAGAGTACATCAAAGCCAAAATCAATGCACACAAGGAAGACAGACCTTTTGTACTCGGACTTCCCACAGGTTCTTCACCCATCGGTGTTTACAAAGAACTCGTAAGAATGAACAAGGCAGGCGAAGTTTCCTTTGCAAACGTTGTTACATTCAATATGGACGAATATCTCGGCCTTCCCAAGGATCATGACCAGAGCTACTGGTATTTCATGCACGACAATCTTTTCAATCATCTTGTTGACATGAAGCCCGAAAATATCAACATTCTTAACGGAATGACAGACAACCCTGAAGAAGAGTGCGCAAACTATGAAAAGAAGATTGCATCATATGGCGGAATCGATCTTTTCATGGGCGGAATCGGTGTAGACGGACATCTTGCATTTAACGAGCCCTACACATCACTCACATCACGTACAGGTGTAAGAGATCTTACAACAGATACACGTATCGTAAACTCCAGATTTTTCGGAAACGATCCCGAAAAAGTACCCGCACAGGCACTTTCAGTTGGTATCGGAACCGTTACGGATTCAAAGGAAGTTCTCGTACTTATCTCAGGTCACAATAAAGCAAGAGCGCTTGCAGCCACAGTTGAAGGCAGCGTAAGCCAGAAATGGACCTGCTCGGCTCTTCAGATGCACAACGGCGCAATTATTGCGTGCGACGAAGAAGCATGCGGCGAACTTACAGTTGACACATATAAGTATTTCCTCGATATCGAGAAGAAAGAAAGACTGTAAAAAACAAGTGGTGCCGGGCGCTCTTCACGAGCCGGACGCCATATAATATTAATTTTATTGACGCTCGAAAAAGTCCGTATTTGCAATGCTTTACAGGAATTTTTGGGCGTCTTTTTTTTATTGCTTTTCGTGATATTTCACAAATATATTTTTTTACAATAAAACCGATTGAAAATCATTTTTATGAATGTTATCATTCAAGCACTAAAATTCTTTTTTCTAAAAAATTGTTCAATTCAGAGTAATTTTTTCC
>JAGCVT010000024.1 GCA_017962225.1 Lachnospiraceae bacterium | reverse complement strand
GCAGCTGTTGCAAGCAATACAGCCTCTTATGTCTTTTTTGCCGAGAATAATATTTTCATATTCGACATCATTCTCTTCAAATACTTTTTCCATTTCACGAAACGCGAGCGCAATATTTCCGTTTGCTCTCGGGCTTCCGTTAAGCATTAAAACTTTCAATTTTTTACCCATAAATACCTCCTACGCAAAATCAATTATTCTTTTTCTTTTTAGGTCTTAAAAGCTGTCCGACCTTTTTATCCAACAGACTTATGCCGAATGCAACCGGTATTGACAATGCCAGTACAACCAGTGTGAATAACGATACGTTCTCAATATAAAATAAAGGTTTTTTGCCCTGTTCGAGCAGATAGAATCCAAACATGTGAATGAAGATTCCGTGCACCAGATAAAGCTCCAAAGTGAACTTTCCGAAGAACGCGAGTACTTTGTTTCCAATCTTGATTTTCATGCTTAAAAGATAATACATATACGCAAAAACAAACGTATACAAAACCTGGCAGATACATCCGGCGAGTTCCGCTCTGTAGGCATAAACACCGCTGTAATTATGCTTGACAATTGATAAATAAATTCCGCCTGCATTGTTTCCCAAATACCACATAACAGGCCAGATAATCAGTGTAATGGCAAGCCTTAACGCATATAATTTTTTACATCTCGCAAATATCTTATCCTCGTACTTTGCAAGGAGGATACCGATTAAGAACATATGAGGTGTATTGTACCACCATGTACCGTACTGGAATACGATGCCGCAAATAATGTAAACAAGCGTGCCTAAAGCCACAACCAGAATTCCTGCCCAGTCTTTCTTAATCAGTCCGAAACCGATATAGAAAAACAGGTAAAGCAAAAGCATGCAGGGAACATACCAGATATACGGATGCCATGTATTATGTCCGTTTACAGCAAACGGCGGATCGATTTTATACGGTATCTTTCTTAAGTGCATAAAATACATGTACACAAGCATTGTAAGTCCCGTAGGAATCAGTATCGGTATAAATCTTACAGGAATAAATCTTTTAAAAAAATCAGGCTTTGCCTTCGCGCTTTTATAAAGTCCGTAACCGGAACATAAGAAAAACATCGCAACCATCGGGTACCCTGCGGTTACAAAAATGTCAAATCCGTGACGCACATATTTCGGATTTAACCACGATGCGCAGGTCATGTGCGAGATGTGGTGAAATACGATTATTACAGCGCAGAAACCGAGGAAATTCTTGGTTGTGTTAAGCGACATATTGTCTTCGTTCCACATTCCCTTTTTGCAGAATTTCACGCCGAAAAAGAGTAAAACGGCCAGTAAAACATACCAGATTGCGATAAGCATTTCTTTATCTCCAATTAATTATTTTATCTTAAAAGTCTTGGGTGCAAACTTGTAAACCAGCTTGTCCGCAATGACGAAATAAACGCCTGTAATTACGATACCCGCAACAGCGGTAAGCGCATTGGGCATCGGTATAAACATAATTATGAAACACACTGCTCCGTATATAAACGCAAGATATCCGTAGAGCTTTGATTTGATCATAAAATCTCTCGAATACGGCTGAAGTATATAGTAAATCGTCAGGTGCCTCAAAGAGAAAAGCGCCGTAAAAGAAGTGATCGTAACAACAACTGAAATATATTCTCCGAAGTATCTCTCTCCACCCGTTAAAATAAGCGTTACGATGACGAAAATCATCATGAGCAAAGATACAATCATATTAAACTTAAATATTGAAAACGCCCTTAGTCTGAACATTTTCCTAAGAGACTCAGGCGTTCTGTAAAAGCCGTACACAAGCATCGACGAATCGCAGCTTGCAAACATTGCTCTCGACATAAATGCGCCGGTATTAAATATACTGAGTATGAAGATAAAAATGCCCGGATGTTTCGAGAATAAATATCTTAAAACAGATTCACTCATAACATCTTCGCACCTGGTAATTTCATAGTATAAAAGCAGGCCCATCAGCGCTATTCCAAGCACTGTTATTATAATGAAAACAATCTGGTTTTTCCAGAAAACGGCCGCATGTCTTTTAAAGAAAATTTCGTTAAGATATTTGTATCCTTTTGAGCCGCGTTTACTGCCTTCGGCCTCATTAATCTTAACTTCGAAACTCTGCCCCATCTCCTTTTTCTGCTGCTTCTTAATAAGTTCGCCCCTTACCTTGTCAGCATAAAGAGCAGTCTTGTATAGTTCGAACGGGAACTTTTTCATGAGGAAAAGTCCCGGAGCAATAGCAACAACTGATAAAAGATAAATAATCACAACCGGCAGATAGAACTTATAAAACAAGATCAGTCCGCCGCCTATACAGCCGAAGAAAAATACAGCAGAAAAAATAAGCGAATTAACAATTAAGTTTCCGTCTAATGTAACAGGAACACCTTTTCTGTTTTTCTTTCTTCCGAGTGACTGTTTAAACGCGTAAATGCTCATCTCTGTTCCGAGCGGAGCTACTTTAAATCCTATGCCTGCAAGCGGTAAAAGAAGCGCTAAATACCACTTAACGCCTGCTAAAAGAGCCGCGGGAATACCGAATACCGTATAGCCCAAAATTACGTTAAATGAATCATATAAAAACCTGGCTTTAACATATTCTTTCGCATCCATGCCCATGTGGAAAACCGCATATTCTCCCTCGGGCGTGTTTCTGAATATATTGTAAATAAACATTAAACCTATGGATATAATGACAAATCCGTAGATAAAAGCCATCGGCTGATCAGGTCTTTCAAAAGCACTTACAAAGCCCGAAACAAAAAACAAAAGCACAAAGAGTCCGAGCTTTCCGAAAAATGCCTTTGAAACTTCCGAAATAACAGACATTACGGTTGCGAGAAACTTAATAATCCAGAGCCCGTAAATCTTTTCGGAAATGTATTTTCCGATAAAAGGAATATGCCTTATCGCATTCAGTATTTCGTTGATATTTACCGTATTTTCAATACTTAAAATAATTCTTAATGTATTAAGAGTCTTCTGCATCTTTAAGGGCCTCGATTATTTTAATTTTGAAATCGTCATTATCAAGATTGCTCTTATCAACCACCTCAAGCTGACCGTGGTTTAAAAGAACAATTTCATCGCATAAATCTAAAGCTATATCCAGCAAGTGTGTCGAGAAAATGATTATTCTTCCCTCTTTCTGGCTTCGTAAAATATCCTTCATCTCTTCTGCCACAACAACGTCCAAAGATGTCAGCGGCTCATCTAAAAGCATAAGACGCGGTGATGCAATCATATTGATTAACATCTGCATTTTATTTCTTGTACCGTGCGAATAATCTTTCATGAGGCGGTCTCTCGTATCCTCGGGAATTCTCACGTAATCCATGTATTCGTCGATGGATTTTACATCTTTTATGGTCTCTGAGTGAATGTCGATAAAAAACTTAATGAACTCTCTGCCGGTTAAAAAATCGGGAACAGTCGGAGTGGATAAAACATATCCGATATCATCCGCATCAACCTTCTCTTCTTTTTCGTCGGTCTTAAAAAAGAATCTTCCGGAGTTAATCTCGGTATCGCTGTTTAGGCAGTTAAAAAGCGTAGTTTTGCCTGCGCCGTTTCGGCCCAAAAGGCCGTAGATTTTTCCTTCTTCAAATGTAAAATCAACATCATTTAACACCTGATGCTTACCGTAACTTTTAGAAAGATGTGATATTACAAATTCCATTTTTTACCTCTTTTTTCCCTAAAAACAGAAGGGATTTTCTCCCTCCTGCTTTTACTTAATTATTCTTCCAAAATCTGTATTTCAAGATAATCAAACTCTACGCTCTCGATAAACGAATCCTTGTAAAATCTCGTTCTCGAATGTCTTTTGAATTCCTTCACATTTGTGTTAAGCCATATCGGAACCGCCAGATCAAAACCGACGCAGGCCTTTTCAAGCGAATTCATTATTTTATGAGTACGCGTATCGTCCGTCTTATCTTCGATTGTTACATCTCGTAAAAGATGATTGTCTTTTATTTCTTTAACCCAGAGTTTAAACATAGTTTTCCTTAAACACTTGCCTTGTAAATTGCAAGCATATCTGCCTCGTTAAGTACTCTCGCAGAGCCCATTTCACCGCCTACGCCGACAGCACACTTCTTAGCCATAAGCGCAAGTTCTTCTTCGGTAGGATTAACGCCTAATTCACGAAGGTTTGTAGGCATATTGATGCTTCTGTAGAAGTCTTCCAGAGCTTCGATACCGCGGAGAGCGATTTCTTCGTCAGTGCCTGTATTTTCTACTTCCATTACATTAAGCGCAAATTTCTTGAATCTCGGAAGGCAGTTCTTGTATACATATCTTGCCCAGCTGCCCCAGATTGCAGCAAGACCTGCACCGTGAGCCACATCATATAATCCGCCGAGTTCATGCTCAAGCTTATGAGTCATCCAGTCGCCGCCGTCGTTTCCGCAGCCCGTAAGGCCGTTGTGTGCAAGGCTTCCTGCCCACATAACTTCCGCACGCGCGTCATAATTCTTAGGATCGTCGCGAAGAATAACAGCATTCTTTTTAACTGTTCGTAAAAGACCCTCTGCGAGTGCATCGGTAATCTCCATATTTCCGCCCTGTGTGAAATATCTTTCCATTGTATGCATCATGATATCCGTGCATCCGCATGCTGTCTGATAATCGGGCAGAGTCATTGTAAGCTCGGGGTTCATAATTGCAAATTTAGGACGTCCGAAATCTGAGCTGTAGCCTCTCTTTACGAGACCTTCTTC
>JAGCVT010000023.1 GCA_017962225.1 Lachnospiraceae bacterium | reverse complement strand
TCTTCTTTTATCTCTATGGCTTTTGGATGATTTGTTCTTAGGACAAATAGACATATCTTTACACCTCCAATTCCCTGTATCTTTTTTATTCGTACGTTAAAGAGTATACAGTTTGAAAATAACTTTGTCAACAAAAAAGTTTATATTAAAGAATTTATTGATTTTTCGCTTGATTTTATGTATATTTATAGTTGTATTTTTATGGACATTAGCAATATTTTTGAGGTACAAAAATGAGTGATTTTGTTAAGGTTGCACTTGATGCTCATGGCGGTGACAATGCCCCCAGGGAAGTGGTCAAAGGTGCGATTAACGCATTAAAAGAAAATCAAAACTTAATAGTATTTCTTGTTGGCGTTGAAGAACTCATTAATAAAGAACTCGAAGGCCTCGAGTTTGATAAAGAGCGCCTTAAAATTGTTAATGCCACAGAGATTATCGCAATGTCAGAAGCTCCTGTTGCTGCAATCAGAAAGAAAAAGAATTCTTCCATAGTAATAGGAATGCAGATGGTTAAGAATAAGGAAGCGGATGCTTTTGTATCCTGCGGAAGTACCGGCGCTGTTTTAGTCGGAGGTCAGGTAATAGTCGGCAGAATCAAAGGAGTTGAAAGACCGCCTCTTGCTCCGCTTATTCCTACTGCAAAGGGATTTTCCCTCCTTATTGACTGCGGTGCGAATGTTGATTCCAAGCCCATCAATCTTTTACAGTTTGCGAAGATGGGCAGTATATATATGAATAAAATGATGGGAATTGAAAATCCCAGAGTCGGTATCGTTAATATCGGAGCCGAAGAAGAAAAAGGAAACGCGCTCGTAAAAGATACATTTCCTCTTTTAAAAGGATGTCCCGAAATTAATTTTATAGGAAGCGTTGAAGCTAGAGACATTCCTACCGGAGATGTGGATGTTATTGTCTGCGATGCTTTTGTCGGAAACGTAATCCTTAAATTATACGAAGGACTTTCCGGTACTCTTATTGCAAAGATTAAGGAATCCATGCTGTCAAATGCGAGAAGTAAGATCGGCGGAGCCTTGGTTAAGCCCGCATTAAGAAGTACGGTTAAGAGCTTCTCTTCATCAGAGTACGGCGGAGCGCCTCTTTTAGGATTAAAAGGACTCGTTGTTAAAGGACACGGCAATTCGAAAGCCAAAGAAATAAAGAATGCGCTTAATCAGTGCATCAGATTTAAACAGAGCGGTATGCTTGAATTAATGAGTGAAAGTTTTGCCATCACTCAGATCCAGGAGGATTAATTAAGGAAGATGATATTTGATGTTTTAAGGGAAAAGATTGTAGAAATCTTAAATGTAGACCCTAAGGAAATAACAGAAGAAACTACCTTTATAGGCGATCTCTGCGCTGATTCACTGGATGTTTACCAGATTATCATAGGCGTTGAAGATGCCCTTGATATTTCACTTGACGGAGAAGATGTCGAAACCATCTCCAATGTAGGCGAAGCTGTATTATTGATTGAAAAGGTTATGGAACGCAAGTAATGAATATAGACGAGAGACTTGAAAAATTACAGGGACTTATCGGCCTTAAGTTTAACGATACAGCTAATCTTAAAAGTGCCATATCCCATTCGTCATTTGTCAACGAATTAAAAGTTAATAAATGGGAAGATTATGAGAGACTCGAATTCTTAGGCGATGCGGTTCTTGAAATAGTATCCTCGGATTTTCTCTACAGACATCATCCCGATATGCCTGAAGGCGAACTTTCCAAGCTTCGTGCTTCTCTTGTTTGCGAGCCATCACTGGCTTTTACAGCTAAAAGAATGAACCTTTCCGAATTTATTCTTTTAGGAAAAGGCGAAGACGCAAGCGGCGGAAGAAACCGAAATTCCATTCTTTCCGATGTTTTCGAAGCCATTATCGGCGCTGTTTACCTTGAGTTCGGATATATGGCAGCCAAGGATTATATTGAAAAATTCCTTTTAAACGATATTTCGGAAAACCAGCTTTTTGTGGATTCGAAGAGCCGTATGCAGATTTACGTTCAGTCAAAGGACAATATGTCTCTTGAATATAAGGTAATTGAAGAGACAGGTCCGGATCATGACAAGCATTTTGTCGTAGGACTCTTTATTAATGATGAAATGATCTGCTCGGGAGAAGGGCATAATAAAAAGGAAGCTGAACAGCTTGCTGCCTACAACGGCATAAAAATACTCACAAAGGAAGAATAAAATGTATTTAAAAAGCATTGAAGTCCAGGGCTTCAAGTCTTTTGCAAATAAAATATCGTTCCAGTTTACTAACGGAATTACCGGAATTGTAGGACCTAACGGATCGGGAAAAAGTAATGTAGCCGATGCCGTAAGATGGGTTCTCGGAGAACAGAGAATCAAACAGTTAAGAGGAGCATCCATGCAGGATGTTATTTTTTCGGGTACTCAGTTAAGAAAGCCCGTAGGTTCTGCATATGTTGCAATCACTCTCGACAATTCCGACCACGCTCTGGCGATCGATTTTGACGAAGTTACCGTTGCCAGAAGAATTTACCGTTCGGGCGAGTCCGAATATCTTATTAACGGAACCGTCTGCAGACTTAAAGACGTTAACGAACTCTTTTATGATACCGGTATCGGTAAAGAGGGTTATTCCATTATCGGACAGGGCCAGATTGATAAAATCTTAAGTTCAAAGCCCGAAGACAGAAGAGAACTTTTTGACGAAGCCGCAGGTATCGTTAAATTTAAAAGAAGAAAAGTTGAAACTTTAAAGAAACTGGAAAACGAAAGAGCAAACCTTCTTCGTGTAACGGATATTCTTTCCGAACTCGACAGACAGATTGGACCTCTCGAAAAGCAATCACAGAAAGCCAAAATATATCTTTCCAAGAAAGAAGATCTTAAAAGATACGATATTAACGTATTTTTGCTTGATTCGGCTGCAATTGACAAAAAGATTGCGGATTTAACCGAAAAAGAGTCAATAGCTCAGAAAGATTATGATGAGGCTGTTCTTTCGGGTGAAAAACTTAAAAGAGATTATGAAGAAGTCGAAAATATCTTAGCTCATCTTGAGGAAGAGATTGATTCCAACAGACAAAATCTTGCCGAAGCCGATGTTTTAAGAGAAAAACTCGAAGGTGAAATCAAAGTTTTGGATGAACAGATTTCATCGGCTACCGATAATATGGGTCATTATGATTCAAGGTTAAAAGATCTTGATAACTTAATTGCGTCCAAAACCGAGGAAATCAACAAGGTTGTCGAATTAAAAACCGAAATAGACAAAGAAATTACAGATAAAAAAGAAGCTTCCGACAAAGCCAAGGCAGAACTAGATGAAGTTGAAGCTCTTATTGAGACTGTCGGAGCTTATATCGATAAAGGCAACAGCTATATCAGGGAACTTTTAAACGAAAGAGCCACCGTAAAGGCTGAAATTTCAGGAATTGAAACCAATATTTCCCAGAAAAACATCAGACTTTCCGAGATTAACGCCAAACTTCTTACAGCTAAGTCCGTTGAAGCAAAGCATAACGAAGAAGTTAAGAAGTTTGAAGATGAATTCAATAAGATTACCGAAGAAATCGCTGATTTAAACAAGAAGAGCAAGGAACTTGATGCTCAGACTGCCAAATTCCACGACGAACTTGCTGCAAGCGATGACAGATTAAAGGAAGTTCAGTCAAGATATCATCAGGAAAAGTCCAAGCTCGAAGCGGTTACCAATATTTCCGAACGTTATGACGGATTTAACTCATCCATTAAAAGAGTAATGGAAGAGAAATCTTCAGATAAAAAGATTATCGGCGTAGTAGCAGATATCATAAAAGTTGAAAAGAAATACGAGACTGCTATCGAAATAGCTCTCGGCGGAAACATTCAGAATATCGTTACCAAGGATGAAGAATGCGCCAAGAGACTCATTGAAATCTTAAAGAAGGAAAAAGCCGGAAGAGCTACATTCCTTCCTTTAACATCCATTACTAATCCCGAAAAATTCAAACAGCCCGAGTCCTTAAAAGAAAAAGGAGTACTCGGTAAGGCTGATGAAATTGTTGAAATAGCCGACGAATACAAAGATGTTGCAAGAACTCTTTTAGGAAGAATTCTTGTTGTAGATACTGTAGACAATGCTTTAAAGATTGCCAAGAAGTATGAATACGGCATCAGAATGGTAACGCTTGAGGGCGAAATGCTTATTCCCGGCGGCGGTATCAGCGGCGGTCATTTTAAGAACAATTCGAATCTTTTAGGAAGAAGAAGAGAAATCGAAGAGCTTGAAAAGAATGTTAAGAAGCTTTCTGACGAACAAAATGCTATTTTAGAAGAAATTGAAAATATCAAGGCTCAGAGAAACGAAGTCAGAGCCGCTATTATCAAGAATAAAGACGATCTGCAGAAGGCATTCTTAAGACAGAATACCGCCAGAATGAACTGCGACAATGCCAAGGAAAAAATGGGTTCGACCATGTCTGATTATGATGCTTTAAAAGAAGAAGCAGCTATGATCAATATCGATCTTGAGTCATTGAACAAACAGAAAGCAGAAAAAGAAGGCCTTTTCGACGAGTCCATTAAGAACGAAGAAAAAGAAAACAAGACCATCGAAGAAAAGCAGAAAGAACTTGTCAAATTAAAGACAGACGAAAACGAAAAGTCCAAGAATGTCAACGATTCCACTCTGGTAATGGAAAAACTTTATCAGAAGCAGGAATTCGAACAATCCAATTTAAACAGACTTAAAGGCGATTTTGACAAACTTACAGCAGAAAAAGAAGAAGTTGTAAATGCCAGAACCCTTACGGATAAAGAAATCGGAATAAAGAAAGAAAACCTTACAAGCATAAAAGAAACAATTAAGGCAAGCTTTACTTCACAGTCCGAATCGCAGAAGAAATTAAGCGAAGACACTGCCAGAAAAGAAGAACTCCTTACAAAGAGAAAATCTTATTTCGACGAAAGAGATGCTGTTTCAAATAAGATTAACGAATATGACAAGGAACTTTTCAGACTTCGTTCTGCCAAAGAAAAACAGCAGGAAAATCTTGCAAATTTCTCTTCATATATCTGGCAGGAATACGATATAACTCTTCAGGACGCAAAACAGCTTCGTGACGAAGAGCTTACAAACTTATCCGAAATGAAGAAGATGATTCATTCATTAAAGGATGATATCAAAAAGCTCGGCGATGTAAACGTAAATGCGATAGAAGAATACAAGGAAGTTTTTGAGAGACATTCATTCCTTTCCGCACAGCATGCTGATTTGCAGGAAGCAGAGAAGGAACTTGTTAAGATTATAGATGAACTAGATGTAGCCATGAGAGTTCAGTTCAAGGAACAGTTCGGAAGAATTTCCTCGGAATTTGACAAAGTATTCAGAGAACTCTTCGGAGGCGGTAAAGCAGAGCTAGAACTTCTTGATGAGGAAGACATACTTGAGGCAGGCATTAAGATTATCGCTCAGCCGCCCGGAAAGAAACTTCAGAATATGATGCAGTTATCCGGCGGTGAAAAGGCTTTGACTGCGATTTCGCTGCTGTTTGCCATTCAGAACTTAAAACCTTCGCCTTTCTGTCTTTTAGACGAAATCGAGGCTGCGCTTGACGAAAGCAATGTCGACAGATTTGCAAAATATCTCTTAAAGATGACGAAGAACACGCAGTTCATAGTTATCACTCACAGAAGAGGCACCATGAAGCAGGCAGACAGACTCTACGGTATTACAATGCAGGAAAAGGGTGTTTCCGCGCTTGTGTCCGTAGACCTCGTAGACAAACTGCTTGAAGACGAAGAAAAGAAAAAGGCTAAGAATTAAATGGAAAAAGAAAAAAGCGGTTTCTTTGCGAAACTTAAAAACGGCTTAAATAAAACCAGAATTAACCTTTTAGACGGTTTAGACAGCGTATTTCACGGCTTTTCGGAGATAGACGACGATTTTTACGAGGAACTCGAAGAAGTGCTTGTAATGGCCGATATCGGCGTTTCAACGACAGGCGAGATTATCGATGAGATTAAAACCCTCGTAAAAGTAGAACACATCAAAAAGCCCGAAGACTGCAGGGATTATCTTATAAATCTTTTATCCGACAGACTCAATATCGAAGGCGATCAGTATCCTTTTGAACATGAGAAATCAATCATATTTGTGATTGGTGTAAACGGTGTCGGTAAAACCACTTCCATCGGAAAACTGGCTTATAATTTCAAACAAGATAAGAAAAAAGTTCTTATTGCAGCTGCGGATACATTCAGAGCTGCAGCAACCGAACAGCTTGAAACCTGGGCTGAAAGAGTCGGCGTTCCTATGATAGGAGCCAAGGAAGGCACGGATCCTGCAAGCGTAATTTATGATGCGCTGCAGTCGGCAAGAGCAAGGGATGTTGATATTCTTCTCTGCGATACCGCAGGCAGACTTCATAATAAGAAGAATCTGATGGAAGAATTAAAGAAGATGAACAGGATAATTGACAGGGAATTTCCCGGAATTCAACGTGAAAACTTCCTGGTGCTCGATGCTTCCACAGGCCAGAATGCACTTAACCAGGCTAAAGAATTTAAGGAAGCCTGTGATATAACGGGTATTATCCTTACAAAAATGGATGGTACCGCAAAGGGCGGCATTGCAATAGCCATCTGGAACGAGCTCGGAATTCCGGTTAAATACATCGGAGTAGGCGAAGGAATAGAAGATTTACAGAAATTTGATTCAAAATCCTTCGTAAAAGCAATATTTGAGGATTAAATTACAGGGTGTCAAGTAAAAAGTCTTGACACCCTTATTATTTTTTGCTATATTAAACAAGCTGCGGTTATTTTAGGCCGCGATTTGCGTAAAAGATTTGAATATTAATATAAATCTATGGACAGAATAAAAGAAAGAGCACTCCTGTTTGATATATACGGAAATCTTCTTACCGAACATCAGAGAAAAATCTATTCTGATGTTGTTGAAAATGATTTTTCGCTCTCGGAAATCGGCGAAGAGATTGGAATTTCCAGACAGGGCGTGCATGATGCGGTAAAAAGAATCGACAAAATCCTTGCTGAATACGAAGAAAAACTTCATTTTGCCGAGAATTATCAGAAAAACATTGAAACCATAGATAAGATTAAGCACGAAATTGACGTTCTTTCCGAAAACGGAGCCGACACTTCAAAAATCGGAAAGCTTATAGATAAACTATCTGAGGACCTGTAATGGCTTTTGAAAATTTAACGGATAAACTTACAAAAGTATTTAAAAACCTTCGTTCTAAAGGCCGTCTGACCGAAGAAGACGTAAAAGTGGCCTTAAAAGAAGTAAAATTAGCACTTCTTGAAGCGGACGTTAACTATAAAGTAGTTAAAAACTTCATTAAATCCGTGGAAGAAAGAGCCATAGGAAGCGAAGTTCTCGAAGGTTTAAATCCCGGACAGGCTGTTGTAAAAATCGTTAACGAAGAACTTACAAATGTTTTGGGATCTGAAACCGTTGAACTTAAATTTGAACCCGGACAGGCAACGACGGTTATCATGCTCTGCGGTTTAAACGGTGCCGGTAAAACAACCACCGCTGCAAAATTAGCAGGTCAGTTTATAAAAAAAGGCAAGAAACCTTTACTGGTTGCACTTGATGTTTATCGTCCCGCTGCTATCAAACAGCTGCAGGTAAACGGTGAAAAACAGGGCGTAGACGTATTTTCGATGGGTGATAATGTAAATCCGGTGGAAATCGCCAAGCAGAGCCTTGAGTATGCAGCCAAAAATAATGAAAATGTAGTTATCTTCGATACTGCAGGACGTCTTCAGATTGATGAAGAACTCATGCAGGAGCTTATAAATATAAAAGAGAACGTAACAGTTCACAAAACTTTACTTGTTGTCGATGCCATGATCGGTCAGGATTCCGTTAATGTGGCCAAGGACTTTAACGAGAAAGTCGGAATCGACGGTCTCATCTTATCAAAGATGGACGGCGATACCAGAGGCGGTGCGGCTCTTTCGATCAAGGCGGTTACCGGTGTTCCCATTCTTTATGTCGGTATGGGCGAGAAGCTTTCTGACCTCGAACAGTTTTATCCCGACAGAATGGCCAACAGAATTCTCGGTATGGGCGATGTCTTAACTCTTATCGATAAAGTAATGGCTGAAACCGACGAAATCGATAAAGACAAAGAAAAGGACATGAGAGATCGTCTCAAAAAAGGCAAATTCGATTTTAACGATTACCTTGAGAGCATGAACCAGATGAAAAAGATGGGCGGTCTTTCATCAATGCTCGGACTTATGCCTAACATGGGCATTTCAAAAGATGAGCTTGAAGGTGCGATAGACGATAAGCAGCTTAAACAGATGGAAGCTATAGTTCTTTCGATGACCAAGAAGGAACGTGCCAATCCCAAGCTTTTAAATCCTCAGAGAAAGCACAGAATTGCAAAAGGTGCCGGTGTAGATATCGCTGTGGTAAACAGATTCATCAAACAGTTTGAGCAGACCCAGAAACTCATGAAACAGATGCCCGGTCTTATGGGCGGTAAAAGAAGAGGACCTTTCGGTGGCCTCGGCGGCGGATTCAAGATGCCTTTTTAAGTCAACAACTTCTATTGGAGTTTTGAATAAATAATGATAATAATTTTATATTTTATGGAGGACTAAAAAATGTCAGTTAAAATCAGATTAAGCAGAATGGGTTATAAGAGAAATCCTATTTACAGAATCGTTGTTTCAGATTCCAGAACAGCAAGAAACGGCGGATGCATCGAAGAAATCGGTACATACGATCCCAACAAGAATCCTTCTGAGTTCAAGGTTAACGAAGAAGCAGCTAAGAAATGGTTAAACAACGGCGCTCAGCCTACAGAAACCGTTGCTAAAATTTTCAAGATTGCAGGTATCGAAAAATAGGAGAATGATTCACAGGAGGCGCATAAGTGAAGGAATTAGTTGAAACTATCGCAAAAGCCCTTGTAGATCATCCCGATGAAGTAACTGTAACTGAAAACAGAGACGGTAAGAATGTCGAAATTAACCTTCATGTTGCATCAAGCGACATGGGTAAGGTTATAGGCAAACAGGGCAGAATTGCCAAAGCAATAAGAGTCGTTGTAAAAGCGGCTTCCGTTAAGGATGATTTGCAGGTCGATGTTAACATCGATTAATATTTTGTTATGTTAATCGTTTTTGTTGACTTATTTGATTTTATGTGGTAATTTATTATAGTTGCGTGTAAAGAGATGGTCCGCTGAGCTATTTTAAGACTTAAGAACATCCGATGAAACAAAGGAGATATACAAATGAACGAAATTATCAAAGAGATTGAAAATGCTCAGTTAAAAGAGAGCGTACCCGCTTTCGAAGTCGGTGATACAGTAAGAGTACACAACAGAATTCAGGAAGGTAACAAATCCAGAATCCAGATTTTCGAAGGAACAGTTATTAAGATTCAGGGCGGTTCTAACCGTCAGACATTTACAGTTCGTAAGATTTCCAACGGCTGTGGTGTAGAAAAAACCTGGCCCATTCATTCCCCTAACGTTGCAGACGTTGAAGTTGTTCGTAAGGGTAAGATAAGAAGAGCAAAACTTTTCTACTTAAGAGACAGAGTCGGAAAGAAAGCGAAAGTAAAAGAGAAAATCTAAAACTTGTATTTATAAGGCAGGATTTAATCCTGCCTTTTTTTGAAAATGAAAAAGAGACAGGGACTTACATTCGTAAAAAAAGAAAAGAAGATTAAGCCGCATCATTTCACGGGACTTTTTGTTTTGCTGTTCTGGATGGCGGCGGTTTCTTTTATTGCCTTTGTACTGGTCCTTGTTTTTGGTTCCAAAACAGCAGTTATCGGCGACGGAATGAATCCTGTATTGTATAATACGGGTGAGGTTTTAATCAACAAATCGTCATACGTGCTCTTTAAACCCAGAGTGGGCCAGATAATTGCCTTTTATCCTAACGGAAACAAGAATTCGTATCTTTATCTTAAAAGAGTCGTAGCCGTAGGCGGAGACGAAGTTTTGATTGAAAACGGTCATCTTTATATCAATGGTGAAATTTTCGAAGACGAAAACTTATATGAAAAGATGGAGTATGCCGGACTTGCTGAAAATCCGATAGTTCTTGCAAAGGACGAGTATTTTGTTCTGGGAGATAACAGAAACGATTCTGAAGATTCCAGATACGGTAATATTGGACCCGTTCAAAGAGACGATATTGTCGGAAGAGTCTGGTTCAGATTTAAAATTGATGATAAAAAAGCAAAGATAATATTTTAGTATGAGCGAAAACAAAAACTCAAAAATAAATATTAACTGGTACCCCGGGCATATGACCAAAGCCAGAAGAATGATGGAAGAAAACATCAAGCTTGTAGATCTGGTCATTGAAATAATTGATGCCAGGGCTCCTAAGGCATCCAGAAATCCCGATATTGATACGCTTGCAAAGAACAAATTCAGACTTGTTTTGATGAATAAGTCCGATATGTCGGATAAATCCGACAATGAAAAATGGAAAGCTTATTTTGAAGAAAAAGGCATTAAATGCATTCTTATAAATTCCAGAACCGGTCAGGGCGTCAAAACTCTCGATAATGTCATAAAAGAAGTATGCAAAGAGAAGATTGAACGCGACAGAAAAAGAGGAATTCTTAAAAGAAGCATAAAATGCATGGTTGTAGGTATTCCGAATGTCGGAAAATCCACTTTTATCAATTCTCTTGCAGGCAAAGCCAAAGCTCAGACCGGCAATAAACCGGGCGTCACCAAAGGAAAACAGTGGATTTCGGTTAAGAATGATTTTGAACTCTTAGATACACCCGGTATTTTATGGCCTAAGTTTGAAGATGAGAAAACAGGAATCATACTTGCTCTTATAGGCTCGGTCAATGATGACATTCTGCCTTTCGAAGAACTTGCGTATTCCTTAATTGATATATTAAAATCTAAATATCCGGGAATACTTAATTCCAAATACGAAATTGAAGAAAACAACGACAGTATAAATATTCTTACAGATTACACCGTTAAAAGAAATCTCGTAAAAGCAGGAGGCGAAGCAGATATTGCGAGAGGCGCAAAGATGCTTATCGATGATTTCAGGAGCTGTAAGATCGGATATTTAACACTTGAAAACATATAAAGGAAACTAATCATGTCTGCTGAAAAGAACAAAAAAATGAATGATACATTAAAGGAGATACTAAAAACGGTTATTTATTTTCTGATTCTGCTCCTTATAGCTTTGTTTATCGTTACTTTTATCGGCCAAAGAACCGTTGTGGACGGCAGAAGTATGGAAAATACTTTAAACGATAAAGATAACCTTATTGTCGATAAGATCTCTTACAGATTTAAGGAACCTAAGAGATTTGACGTTGTCGTATTTCCTTACCAGAAAAGAAATTATTTTATCAAAAGAATCATCGGTCTTCCCGGTGAAACCGTTAATATTGACGAAGACGGCAATATTTTCATAAACGGCGTTCTTTTGGAAGAAAACTACGGCAAGGAAAAAATCAAAGATCCCGGTATCGCTTCACGTCCCATTGTTTTGGGTGAAAATGAGTATTTCGTACTCGGTGATAACAGAAACGATTCCTTTGACTCAAGATATTTCGAAGTTGGCAATGTTAAAAAAGAAAACATTATCGGACGTGCATGGCTTAGAATTTATCCTTTTAACAAGATTGGTTTTGTAAAACATTCGGAAGAGTAAAATGAGAGAACTTAAGGGCGAAAAGCTTGAAGCCGAGCTTAAAAGAATCGAGGCTTTAAAGCAGTACGAAAAAGAATATGAGCATTTAGGTTACGTATGCGGTATAGATGAGGTCGGAAGAGGTCCCTTCGCGGGTCCAGTTGTGGCCTGTGCCGTTATTCTGCCCAAAGACTGTAATATTCTTTACATTAACGACTCCAAAAAACTCTCCGAGAAAAGAAGAGAAGAACTCTACGATATCATCATAAAAGAAGCAGTCGCTTACGGTATCGGCATTAAAGACAACAACAGAATCGATGAAATAAACATACTCCGGGCCACTTATGAAGCCATGAGAGAAGCCATAAGCAATTTATCGGTAAAGCCCGATGTTCTTTTAAATGACGCCGTTACAATTCCCGGAGTGGATATAAAGCAGGTTCCCATCATAAAAGGTGACGCTAAAAGTATCTCTATCGGTGCTGCATCAATTGTGGCAAAAGTCACCAGAGACAGAATGATGGCCGAATTTGACGAAAAATATCCCGGCTATGAGTTTGCCAAAAACAAAGGATATGGTACGGCTGCTCATATCGAAGGTTTAAAGAAATACGGTCCCTGTGAGATTCACAGGAGATCATTTATTCATAATTATATCTAATTTTCAATTATTTCTTATTTTTTCCCTTTTAATTCAAATATGTTTGTTAGAGTGTTTTTTTGATGCAATGGAGGTGATTTTATAAACAAAAGAACAACAGGCGGAGGCTATGAGAAAACTGCAGCGGAATATCTTGAAAAGCGGAATGTGGAAGTTTTATACATGAATTTCAGATGCAGGATAGGAGAGATTGATATTATCGGGCGGGATAATGATACGCTTGTCTTTTATGAGGTTAAATACAGAAGCTCCGATTATATGGGAAGTCCAAAAGAAGCAATAAACATTCATAAAATCAATAAAATCTGCAGAGTCAGCGATTTTTACAGACTTATTAACAGAATAGATGAGAACACGAAAATACGTTTCGATGTAATCTCCATAAAAGGTGAAGAAATCGAATGGATTAAAAACGCTTTTGAGTACATATTTTAAAATAATGAAATTTAACGGTAAAATAAACAAATTTTATTTACATTAATCGTATTTTTTGTACAAAACAAATATTTCACATTGTATAATCTGTCCGTTTTTAGTAAAATATATTGAGTGGGGTTGATAGTTTCTAAAGGGGAATTTTTTTATTTAACCCCCAAATAAAAACTCGGAGGTTACAACATGAACATTTACACTACTGATAAGATCAGAAACGTCTGTCTGCTCGGTCACGGAGGCGCAGGAAAAACATCACTTGCCGAAGCTATGGCATATCTTGGAGGTCTTACTTCAAG
>JAGCVT010000022.1 GCA_017962225.1 Lachnospiraceae bacterium | reverse complement strand
CCGATAATAATGAATTTCAACCAAAATGCCAGTTCTTTCTGCTTCATAAAGCACCTCCGCGCCTTCTTTTAAGTTCTTACAAAATGAAATATACACTCATAAAAGATATTTGTCAATATATTTTTATCGAATTTCGATAAATTTATTTTATTTTGCGAAAAATGTATATTGAATCGCCACGCACATAAAGCAAAAAACAGGTCAGTGCCCGGCTCCCGAAGGGTGCCCGGCTCTAACCTGCAGTTTCATTTCTTTTCTTTTATGAGATTAACTTAATTTCTTGTTCATTTTCGATACTTTTATGCGAATCGGAATATATACAATCGCCCATATAAAAACAAATGCAGCCGCGAATATTACTGTGAATATCCAGATCTTATCCCATGAAATCCATCCGTTTAAAAGATAAAAGCCGAGATAATCGATATAAAGCACCGAGCCCTGGATAAGTGCGGCGAAGCCTTTGGGAAGCTCTTCTATCTGATGCACTATCGATACACCCGCCGCGATAAAAGCAAGGGCCGATGTGGATAAAACACCGATTAAAACTTCAGACGGCGTAAGGCTTTCAATCTTTCCTGCTCTCCAGAGAATATACCAGATAATAGCGAGAATTGCCGGGCCGCCCCAGGCAAACATAAATCCTCTTTTTACAAATTCCCCTATATATTTTTTCATAAACCAAATCTCCTTTTTATGTCAGCAAAACATCTTCTCGAAATGCAGTCCGAGTAACCGCTTGCAAACTCCGCATCCACGGCTCCCGATAAAAGCACCTTGAATCTCGCTATTTTCTTGCCGTTTGCAATGGCGGATTTGTTTATCTTAACAAAGTCCGAAGGCAGCATGCTCTCAAGTTCATACAGACGCTTTTTTACAATATATCTTTTACCCGCCGTATCAAGCGCATATGTCTTTTCATCTTCAACGAAGAAGCATTCTATTTCTTCCAGAGTTAAAATCTTAATTTCGTCCTCAAGATAGCCCGTGATATGGTCAGGTGAATTCTCTCTTGTGACTATTTTTTCAATTTCATCAATCATGGAAGTGCGCTCATGTACATTGGCCACGACTTCTTCATTACATTTCGGATCAATATTTAATCTGAAAATCATTTTGTTTCCTCTTTTTTATCTTTTTTAATTCCCAAAACCATCCATCTGTATACGGGAATTCTTGATACTATTTCGTATAAAAGATATGCAATTACAAAGGATGCAATAGCACTTAATATATATGCAAGTACAGGATGAATCAAGCCGGGCTTTGCAAGATAAATTGCAACCACACATATTCCAAGATAATGGAATACATAGAGTCCGAAGCTTCTTTTACTCATCCATTTTGTAAAGGCATTTTCGAAATCTCCGAACTTTGCCATTCCGCCAAGTATTGCCAGGCTCATATAATACGCGAAGCCTGCAAATAAAGGTGTGCGGTTTACAGGTTTGTCTGCATAGTTTGCGCCAAAGTTAATGATGCAGAAAGCAATGCCTGTAGCAAGTGCAAGTCCCAAGAATAAAGGGAAGTATTTTTTCAATTTCTCTATTACTTCGTCATGTGAAAATACGAAGTAACCGAGGAAGAAAAGTATTCCGTAAAATCCGAATCTGTATACGACGATAATAGGTGTGTTTAGTATAAGTCCCAAAGCCCATACAGGGATTAACAAGAGTATTATTACTACCAGATTTGTTTTGCTGCAAAGTTTCCAAAGACGATCTTTGTCAATAAGTCTGACTAACAAGAGTAATATTGAGAAAAGCCACAATATCTGAATATACCAGAGCACTCCTATACCGCTTAAAACCATTATAATATACGCGATGGGTGCAGGAACCGTCTGCATCAAGTTGACTGCATCGCTGTTTCTCGTATTAAGATAACCCTGAATAAACTGAAATGCGAAAAGACCGATTGTGCCGGGTACGAGAAGTTTGCGTGTTCTCGATCTCGCAAATTCTTTGCCGGTGTGTTTTTCAAGATAAAGTCTTGAGCAAATACCCGATACGATAAACAGTATCGGCATAATCCAGGGATAAACTGCATACTGGAATACATCGTAATACTGCACATCAAGGTTTGTGATTTTACCTACAACGCCTTGAATGCCTTCCGCATTGTACATGTAAAACACATGGTAAAATAAAACCACAACAACCGTCATCCATCTTATATTGTCCAAATATTTCTTTCTCATTATGCTTTCCCTTAATCACTAATCATTCGTGATTTTCCTTTATTGATTGCATAATACAATTAAGATTTCTAATTGTCATAAGATTTCGGTATTCGGCAAAAAATTAAAGGTAATCGGTAATAAAGCTTATTTTATTATATCATTTTTTCGTATAAATAAAAAAACACCCGAGTGCATATATTTGCATCTCGGGTGAAATGATTAATTATTATTACGGTGAATTAGCTCAATTAACAACTAACCTAGGAAATTACTTCCTCATACTCATACGTTATTCTTTGAGAAGAGCTACCATTATCCGTCTCAATCACTTCTTCTGTCAAATTTCCTTTTGAATCATACGAATAATTATACGTTGTAGTATAAGCCGGAACCGAAACTACTTTTTTTGCCACCAATTCACTTTCCTCGGAAACATAATAGTATTTCTCCACTAGACCATTGCTGAATTCCTTTTTTATTATTCGATTTGTCTCATCATAAGAATTTCTTATCGTTATCGGTATTTCATTAGTTTCAGTTTTTACAAGATCGCCATTTGAATCATACGTATGCTCGACCTTTCCTGTCATTTCAAAAGAATCCGAAGAATCATTTGATCCATATATTTCCTCTTTTATTAGTTGTTTTTCCTGGTTATACTCAAATAATACATATCCTATAAGGCAATCTTTTACATAATTATTCTGTCGAATTAGTTCTCCGTTATCATCATATATATACTCGACATTATCATCCAGTAAATTTCCATCAGAATCATATGATATCTCGCGAATCAAATATCCTTCTTGACTATATTCATATTCAGTAATCAAATCCCACGTTGTTCCATCCTCAGAAAAACCTGCATCATGTTTTATAACTTTTCTCAGCCTCTGTGATGCATTTTCTTGTGGATTTGTATCTGTTACAATCTCAGTATCCTCAATATTTGTCAGTTCCACTAAATTATTATCGCCCTCGGTATCAGAACTATTATTTTTACAGGCAATTAAACCCATACATAGTAATATTATAAATACTGCTAAATAACATTTCTTTGTTCGCTGCATATAAGCTCCTTTTCTTGCTGGCAAGTTTATAGAATGATCTTACGTTATGTTCTTATTCAATCATAAGGTAGTTTTGAATTTGGATATGACCAAACAATAATCCTTCCAAATATATTTCGTTGTCAATATGTATATCATTTCCAATAATCAAATCCTAGGTCCATAATATATGTCGGTATATTTATTTGCTGGTGATATGTATCAGACACTCGATAAAACGCAGGTTTTTCAGTAGAATCATATCCGTAAAATATATCTTAAGTCTATTTTTGTTAAACATCAACTTTTTCTACATATCTAGCCGGCTCAATTATGTAGACACATTTTAAATACAATGCTAGTATTAATTCTATAAATGCAAAAAGGAATAAAGATTTATCATGAATAATATCGCCTATATCGATGGTCAAAACTTAATTTACGGAACCACTCATTCCGTTAATCCATGGAATATTGATTTAAAAAGATTCCGTGTATATTTACACGACAAATATCATATTAATGATGCATATTATTTTATCGGATCTTATGATGCCAAACATCAAGATTTATATAATCACATCCAAAAATCCGGTTATATTCTTATTTTCAGAGAACATTCTGATTCTGCAATAAGCAAAAAGAAAGGCAATGTAGACACCGATATTGTATTTATGATAATGAAAGAGTTAATTGAAAATGATTCTTTTGATAAAATAGTTCTTGTTTCCGGAGATGGAGATTACTGGAGAATGGTGGATTATCTTATAAAAAAAGAGAAATTCGAAAAGTTATTAGCTCCAAGCCAAAAAGGTATGTCATCACTTTTCAGACGAATTTCTGATAATTATCGTAGTTTTCTTGATCAGAAAGAAATTCGAAACAAAATTGAAAGAAAATAAAAAAACGGGTTCGCCTTAGGTATCTCTCCGTTCGGTGCATCCCCGCATCGTGATAAATATATTTTATCTATATATAATGATTTTGTCAAATCGATTTACATAATATCATTTATATCTATAATTATTCTTTTATTATAACAGTTTTTGCTATATTTATAGCCTCCTCTTTGCTAAATTCTTTTTTGGACAGGCTTAATACATAGTAGTTATCGGCACCTTCCTTTACAAACCAAAAATACCAATAGTCACTGGTTAAATCAATTTTGGATATATCAATCCCTTCTCCCTTGAGTTTTTCAATCCCTGCTGTGGTATACAAATCATGAGATTCCTCAAGCATTATCGCAGGCCATTGATTGTTGGATCGTTCCAATCTAATAATTTCGAGATAGTTTGCAGTTGTATGGTTTTCTATTCTTACTCCGGATAATTCCGGTATTCCGCTTTTAAACGTTACATTTGTTATATTTGAAGGTGCTTTTCCAAACATACCTGTGAAAATCCATTCATTCGGAGTACCCTCATCATATTCACCCGGCTCATATTGAAGAGGATTGATATAAAAGCAACCTCCATATCCTTGGTCCGGGTAAAATGTGCTCAAAATGTATCCTTCCGGCAATTCTATATCAGCCGTAAAATTATATTCATCTTTAGTTAAACCCGCTGACGTCGAATAAAAAAACGGATACAGTAGAGGGTCTGCTATTGATTTTCCTGTAACTAAATCATAATCAAGATCTGCATAATACAAATCTCCTATTGTTGCACCCTGCACCAAATATGTTATTTTCTTTACTCCTCCGTCCATATAAGTATCATAATTAACCGAATTTTGAATTTGCTCGATTGTTTCTGTCGGAAGT
>JAGCVT010000003.1 GCA_017962225.1 Lachnospiraceae bacterium | reverse complement strand
TCTTATATTAAAATATTTGAGTATTTAATTGTGTTATAACTTTTTAGGAGGAGTATATATGATTTCAGCCGGAGATTTTAGAAACGGTATTACCATTGAATTAGAAGGAAACGTATTTCAGATTATAGAGTTCCAGCATGTTAAACCCGGTAAGGGCGCTGCATTTGTCAGAACAAAGCTTAAAAATATCAAGAACGGCGGTGTGGTTGAAAAAACTTTCAGACCTACAGAAAAATGCCCTCAGGCTCGTATCGACCGTAAGGATATGCAGTATCTTTATGCAGATGGTGATATGTTCAACTTCATGGATGTTGAAACATATGAGCAGATTGCTTTAAGCCAGGACGAAATCGGTGATGCATTAAAGTTCGTAAAAGAAAACGAAATGGTTAAGATGCTTTCACATAACGGACAGGTATTCTCAGTTGAACCCCCTCTTTTCGTTGAACTTGAGATTACAGAGACAGAGCCCGGATTCAAGGGTGACACAGCAACAGGTGCTTCCAAGCCCGCTATCGTTGAGACAGGTGCTCAGGTATCCGTTCCTCTCTTCGTAGAAATCGGTGAGAAGATTAAGATTGATACAAGAACAGGAGAATATCTCTCAAGAGTATAATCTTTCTTCACAAATATACAAAGCTAATGAAGACAATGAATATTTTAAAATGTTCATTGTCTTTTTTGATTTCTTTTATGGAGGTTATATATGGATTACAACATATTTAAAGAATGTATTCTCGAAGCGCTGGCCGAGAGATTTGGGGATGACTGTAAAATTGAATACAAAGAAGTGCTTAAAAACAACGGTATCAGACTCGACGGTCTGGTAGTTCGTTTTTCAAACAAAAGCATATCGCCTACTGTTTACGTCAATGATTACTATGACCGATTTGTAGGCGGAGAAGACATAGATGATATTGCAGATCACATTGAATGGCTTATTAAAAACAACAGTATTGAGGATGATTTTAATCCTGAAAGTCTGATACTTTTTGAAAACATAAAAGACAGAATAGTCTACAAACTTGTCAATTATGAAAAGAACGAGGATTTGCTAAGTACCGTTCCTCATAAAAAGTTCCTCGATCTTGCGGTAGTTTATTATATTGCAATAAAGGAAGATATCTTTGAGAGTGCATCGATTTTAATAAATAACGCGCATCTTGAACTCTGGGGCAAAACTACAGAAGATATAGATAAACTTGCAAAGGTTAACAGTCCTAAAATATTAAAACCGGAACTTAAGAGCATGGCACAGACTCTGATGGAAATAATAAATCACGAGAAAAAGAATCTCGATGAGTTTGAAGAAGATATTCTTTCTGACTGCGGTATGTATGTTTTGTCGAATGAAAAGAAACAGTTCGGAGCGTCTGCGATTCTTTACGATAACGTCATTAAAGACTTTTCCGACAGCTTAAAATCCGACCTTTATATATTACCGAGTTCGGTGCATGAGGTTATTATGATTCCTTCCATTCTTGTGGATTCTGTAGACAAGCTTAACGACATGATATGTGAGGTAAATGCGACACAGGTTCCGCTGATGGATATTCTTTCGAATCATTCGTATTATTACAGCAGAGACAAAGAATGTATTACATGTGCATAAATCCTTAAATTTATATCCGGAATTTCTTAACTGAGAATATATTTTTTAGACTGAAATTCCGGATTTTATTGCTTACTGTGAAAAGGGTATAAAGGTAGACAAACAGTGGCTTTAGTGATAAAATATCTTAGTATGTTTTTGTCTAGGGATTAATTTGCACCCGTAGTCTAATGGATAGAATATTGGCCTCCGACGCCAAGGATGCAGGTTCGATTCCTGTCGGGTGCATACTATGTTGTTTATTGGGAGTGTATTTATTTAATGAAAGACAATTCAAAATCTTTACTTGAAAAGGTATGGATGATTGTTAAAAAGAATATACTAGTTTCTGCGACTCTTGTATTTGTTATTATCCTGCTTATAGTATCCATTGCGCTTGTGGGTGTTACACGTGTTCGTGAAAAGAAAGCCGCACAGCGTGCTTACGATGCTTTGTCCGAAGAGGAGAAGGCTCTTCTTAACCAGGATTTCACCGTGGCTAAAGATGCTTATGATTTTGTCAACAAAGCAATGGAAAGCTATCTTAATGCTCTGGCTAATAACGATCAGGCTTATCTTAAGGAGAATATGTTCTCCATTAATTCCAACGAGCTTGACAATGTTGAGGTAAAAAGCAGATATATCGATCATTACGAGAATATCGTCTGTTATACACAGCAGGGATACGAAAAAGAATCATTCTATGTTTACACAACATATGATTTGTATTTTAAAGACATAAACACTCCGGTTCCCGGAATTATAGGTCTTTATTATGCAAAGGATTCTTTGGAAAAATACAGAATATTCAAACAGAACAATATGTCCTCGCTGGTTCTTCAGAACTTCTATATTGCTTATATGCAGCAGGACGTTCAGGATATTTACAACCAGATTTCTCTTAAATACAACGAGACTCTTGAATCGGATGAAAAGCTTAATGATTTTATGCTTTCATATCAGGATATGGTAAATAACGATATGGTGGCACTAAACGAGGAAAGAGAAAGAATCGCTGCCGAGCAGGCTCAGAATGACGATGACGGAGCAAATCAGGGACCTGTAAGAGAAAGAGTTAAAGCCACTACAAGCGTTAATGTCAGATCTTCAGATTCAGAGACTGCCGAAAGACTCGGAACGGTTTCCGAAGGTTCTATTTTAACCAGAATCGAATCCAAATTAAACGGCTGGTCAAAGGTTGAATACGAAGGAAAAGAAGCGTATATAAAGTCTGAATATCTTCAGGTGGTTGATTCCGACGGAAATGCCGTCGAAACTAACAACAATAATACTCAGACAGACAATAACACAAATAATAACACTACGACAAATAACGATAACGGCGAGAAAAAGTATGTTACGGCAATCGACAATGTTAACATCAGATCCGAAGCCGATATCGATGCCGAAAGAGTCGGTTTTGCTTATAACGGCGATAAACTTGAATTTGTCGAAAAGCTTTCAAACGGCTGGACCAAGATAAAATATAACGGCAAGGACGCCTACGTTAAAAGCGACTATGTACAGTAAAAGAGGTGCATAATCAACCGATTATGCACTATTTTATTATGCTTGCATTAATGGTAATAATATGGATGAATACAGAATCAACAAATACATAGCTCTTTGCGGAATATGTTCCAGAAGAGAAGCGGACGGCCTTATAGAAGCCGGCAGAGTGCTTATAAACGGCAAAAAAGCTGAGCTTGGAAGCAAGGTAACCGAAAAGGATGAAGTTACTCTGGACGGTAAAGCCGTAAAACCCGAAGAAAAGAAGGTTGTGGCCTATTACAAGCCTGTCGGCGTAACCTGTACAGAAGCTGACGTACATGCGAACATCACGCTAACCGAAGCTTTTAAATATCCCACGAGGCTTACTTATGCCGGACGTCTGGATGAAGATTCCGAAGGACTTCTCTTAATGACCAATGACGGTGATTTAATCCACGTTATGATGTGCGGTTCCAACAATCATGAAAAGGAATACATTGTAACCGTCGATAAGGATATAGAACCCATTATATTCGAGCGTATGGAGAAGGGCATTTTCCTTTTTGATTTAAACGTTGAGACCAAACCCTGCAAGGTTGTTCCCGTAGATTTAAGAACTTTTAAGATTACACTTACGCAGGGCTTAAACAGACAGATTAGACGAATGTGTTTCGAATGCGGACTGGACGTTGTTTCTCTTAAAAGAATCAGAGTCTGCAATATTCTTTTAGGAGATTTAAAGCCTAACGAATACAGAGAAATCACAGGCGAGGAACTTGATAAACTTTACGATATGGTTTTTAAAAACCCCGAAAATATATGAGCGAAATCGATAGAATAAAAGAACTTTGTGAAATATTAAAAAAAGCCAATGAAGCGTATTATGCCAAGGATGAGGAAATCATTTCCAATTTCGAGTATGATTCGCTTTATGATGAACTGGTTAAACTCGAGGAAGAAACAGGGATTATTTTATCCGATTCCCCGACGCGAAAAGTCGGCTATGAGCCGGTTTCTTTTCTGCCGAAGTTTACCCATCCCTCACCCATGCTTTCCCTTTCCAAAACCAAGGACAGGGAAGAGTTAAGAGAGTGGCTTAAAGACAAGGAAGGTCTGCTTTCATGGAAGCTTGACGGCCTTACCATAGTTCTTACTTATGATGACGGAAAGCTTACAAATGCTGTTACAAGAGGCAACGGAGAAGTCGGCGAAGTCATTACGCAGAATGCAAAGTGTTTTAAGAATTTACCTGTCGGTATTTCATATAAAGGCCATCTTGTTTTAAGAGGCGAAGCGGTTATTTCTTATTCGGATTTTAAAAAGATAAACGAAAAAATAGAAAATCCCGATGAGCAGTACAAGAATCCGAGAAACTTATGCTCAGGATCTGTCAGGCAGCTCGATCCGAAGGTTACCGCATCGAGAAACGTATGCTTCTTTGCTTTTAATCTTGTAGAAGCAGAAGATGTCGATTTTATGAATTCAAGATTTGAACAGATGAAGTTCCTGGCAGGTCTCGGATTTGAATGCGTGCATGAAGAGAAAGTCACAAAGGACAATCTTCTTGAAAAGATAGAATGGTATTCAAACGAAATAAAGACTTACGACATTCCGTCAGACGGTCTTGTTTTGATGTATGACGATATAGCATACGGCAAATCTTTAGGTTCCACCGCTAAAGCACCCAGAAATGCAATTGCTTTTAAATGGCAGGATGAGCAGGCTGAGACTACATTAAGAGAGATCGAATGGAGTCCTTCAAGAACAGGTCTAATCAATCCCGTAGCTATATTTGATACTGTAGATCTCGAAGGAACCAATGTTTCGAGAGCCAGCGTTCATAATATTTCTGTTATGCGTTCTCTTAAGCTCGGTATAGGAGACAGAATACTGGTTTATAAAGCAAACATGATTATTCCTCAGATATCCGAGAATCTGACAAAGAGCGACAATGTTGTGCTTCCCGAATGCTGTCCTTCCTGCGGCGGAAAGACAGTAATTGAATCTACCGACGGAACCGATGTTTTGATGTGTAAAAACCCTTTATGCCCGGTAAAGCAGGAGAAGAGTCTGACACTTTTTGCATCCAGAAATGCACTTAGCATTGACGGCGTATCGGAAGAAACTATTGTCAAATTTATTGAAAAAGGTTTCATAAAGGAGTATGCTGATTTCTTCAGACTCGAAAGATACAAAAACGATATAGTAACGATGGAAGGCTTCGGAATCAAATCATACGAAAATATGATTGCTTCCTGCGAAAAAGCCAAGAAAACAACACTTCCGAAACTTTTATACGGTCTTGGAATCGAAAATGTCGGCGTTGCAAACGCAAAGCTTATCGCATCGTTTTATGATTATGATTTTGATAAAATAAGAAATGCATCCGTGGATGAATTATCTTTGATCGATCAGGTCGGTGAAGTGATTGCCACAAGCATTTATAATTTCTTCCATGACGAAGCGAGAATTAAAGAGGTTGACAACATATTGGAATATGTCGAGTTTGAAAAGATTGAAAGCACCGGCGAAAAAGATCTCGCAGGCAAAACATTTGTCATCACAGGTGCGCTCAATCATTTTGAAAACCGCGACCTCCTAAAAGAAATAATAGAAAATCGCGGCGGAAAGGTTTCAGGCAGCGTATCAAACAAAACCGAAGCACTCATCAACAATGATGTCAATTCGTCTTCGGGCAAAAATAAAAAAGCAAAAGAACTCGGCATCAGAATCATTTCTGAAGATGATTTTATGAGCGAGTTTAATATAACTGTTTAAGGAGTCAGAAATGCCTATCAGAACACAAAGTGATCTCCCTGCAAAAGAGACACTCGAAAACGAAAATATATTTGTGATGGACGAAACAAGAGCCATGCATCAGGATATCAGACCGCTTAAGGTTGCGATTCTTAATGTAATGCCCTTAAAAGAAGAGACTGAGCTTCAGCTTCTTCGTGTTTTGTCGAATACTCCCTTACAGGTGGATGTTACGTTTTTAAATGTTAAATCACATATTTCACAGAACACGTCCGCGAGCCATTTAAATAAGTTTTATACCTTTTACGATGAGATAAAGAATGAGAAATTCGACGGTCTGATTATTACAGGTGCTCCCGTGGAGCAGCTTGCCTTTGAAGATGTTGATTACTGGGAAGAGCTGTGTCAGATATTTGAATGGTCAAAGAAAAACGTTACAAGTACTCTTCACATCTGCTGGGGTGCACAGGCAGGTCTTTACTATCATTTCGGTCTTGAGAAGAAAGAATTAAAAGAGAAGATTACCGGTATTTACAAGCACAGGGTTAAAAACAGAAAAGAGCCTTTGGTCAGAGGTTTTGATGATGAGTTTTATGCTCCTCATTCAAGATATACCGAAGTCAGCAAAGAGGATGTCGAGAACTGTGACAAGCTTAAAATACTTGCTGAGTCTGATGAGGCAGGAGTATTTATCTGTATCAGCGAGGGCGGAAAGCAGGTATTTGTTACAGGCCATCCCGAGTACGACAGATACACACTTGACAGTGAGTATAAGAGAGATATGGGCAAGGGACTTAATCCCAAGATCCCTTACAATTATTATCCCGATGATAATCCTAAGAACAGACCTCTTTTACAGTGGAGAAGTCACAGTATAAATCTTTACAGCAACTGGCTAAATTACTATGTATATCAGATTACTCCTTATGATGTGGAAGATATTGGTTTTGACAGTGCGTCATTATAATTAAAGGACAGATATTATGACATGGTTTAACAAAATGGAGAGAAAATTCGGCAAATATGCTATCCCGAATTTACCTCTGATAATTGTAATTATATATGCCTTCGGATTTTTGATGAATCTCATAAAACCGGACTGGATTTATTTTATTACGCTTAATCCCGAGGCCATTGTTCACGGACAGGTGTGGAGACTTGTTTCCTGGATATTTGTTCCGGACAGCGCTTCGAATGTGTTTTTCGTGCTGATTTTCTTATTCTTTTATTATTCAATCGGCAGAAACCTTGAAGCTGCATGGGGAAGATTCGCTTTTAACTTTTTCTTTTTCATGGGCATATTCCTTACAATAATCGGTGCATTTCTGCTTTTCGGATATTTTAAAGTAATTGCACCCGGCTATGTAGCCAATCTTGAAGGATATTATAAAATGGCGCTCGGAAAGGCTTGTCCGGCATCGCTTGGAGGTTCATGGTTCTTCCAGTATATGTCGTTCAGCTTCGGTACATATTATCTGAACCTTTCGATATTCCTTGCATACGCAATAACTTATCCGAATATGAGAGTACTCCTTTTCTTTATCATTCCGATAAAGGTAAAGGTACTCGGTATCATATATGTTATCGTGCTTGCTGTAAGCGTTCTGCTTTCGTTTGTTCAGGGAGGCTTTAACAGTGGTATCATTACCCTTGTCGCCGTAAGCACGTCGCTTCTAAATGTACTGATTTTCTATCTGATTTTACGAAAAGGCAAAAGAAGATTTAAGGAAATCAAACGTCAGCAGGAATTCAAAAAGAAGATTAAGGCTGTTTCCGAACCCGTATCGCAGGTAAGACATAAATGCGCAATATGCGGACAGACAGATGTTTCCAATCCTTCGCTTACTTTCAGATACTGCTCGAAGTGTAACGGCAATTACGAATACTGCAATGAGCATTTGTTTAGTCATAAACACATAGAATAATTCTGGTAAATATAATGGACGAGAAAAAACTTTTTATATCACAAATGGATAAGCTCTTAAAATACGGCAGAGAGAACGGCAACTGTGTTACCAGGGCCGATGTCGATGAGTATTTTAAAGACATCCGTCTGGATGAAGAGAAAAAACAGTTTATATACAATTTCCTATACGATGCAAAAATCGGCCTGGACGAACCCTTTGATTTTGATGATATCTTGGACGAAGAAGACGTCGATTTTCTTCAGATGTACATCGACGAGCTCGAAGGCGTTAAGAAATATACGCAGAAGGAAAAGCACGACCTTTTAAGAAGATTTGCAGACGGAGAGAATCTTTTACGAGATCAGGTTATCGAAAGCTATTTGCATGATATCGTTGAAATGTCAAAGCTTTACACCGGTTCGGGCGTTCCCATCGAAGACTTAATCGGTGAAGGAAATGTGGCTCTTGCCGTAATCCTGGAGTCTCTTGATACCAAAAGCTCCGCAAAGGAACTCGACGGTTTTATTACCGACGGTATTATGAGCGCGATGGAAGAGCTTTTGTATGATGACAACAATGAAGCCGCCAAGATTAATACCTGGGCGGAGAATGCCAATGAAGTACTTGAAAAAGCCAAAGAGCTTTATGAGACTCTTCAGAGAAACGTAACAATCGAAGAACTTTGCAAATTCGGTGATTTTGAAGAGGATTTCATCAAAGAAGTTTTACAGATTACAGGCGGAATTGAAATTATAGACGAACCCAAATCGTAAGCATTATGGAACAGATTAACAGAGAATTTAAAGCCGTCGTACAGGATATGACGCATATATATGTCGGAGCGCAGATGAGTGTCGCTGAATTGATTTCATATGAAGACGTTCCGTTTAAAGTCAAAGCTGTTTTTAACAAATTTTTCGGAGAAGAGGGTCTAAGAGAAGAAAAAATCTGCGATCTGCTCGCATCAATCAGCCGTGAAGACTTTGTTTATCAGGCTGTAAAACAGCTTAAACTTAAGTTCAAAACAGGCATTTATTCCGAAAAGAACGGCAAAGATATATACAAATCCAAAACTATGACTGTGGATGAATTTTTAGAGCTTCATTCGTCAGATGAAAAATATTTCGATGAAGAAATAGTTTTCAACAAACTTGCCCTCCTTGCTTTCTCCACTTAACTTGTGTTTTTCTCGCAGTTTTGGTATAATAGAATATCAAAATGTGGGGAATGAAAATTTATGGAATTAGAGCAGGACAAGAAGGTCAGCGGATATAAAAAAATACGATATTATCTCATTATTGAGAATATTCTTATAGTGCTTGCCTTTCTTTTATTTGCGGTAGGTGCATATTACATTTACACGTTTTCTTCTTTTACGTGGTTTGCGCTCGCGTATTTCTTATTTGGCACAGGATTCTTTTTCCTGGGTCTTTACATCGCTTTTAAGATGGTTAAGGCCTTTCAGCGAGAAGATTTACCCATTTTCTTAAATATTACGGATTCGGCTGATGTAGACCCTGAAACAGGCCTGCTTTATTTGGATACTTTTTCCGATAAAGCCATGCAGCAGCTTGCCATTTCCATGTCCGATGTTTATCTGGCAGTATTTGAAATCGAAGGCCTTGAACATCTTCGTCATTTCGTGGGTTCCCAGAAAGCAGCTGATATCAAGGCTGAAATCGGCGATGTATTTAAGATGTATCAGAAACGAATGGGTGAGAGATTTGTAACTTTAGGCTGTAAATCCGGACACGAATTTCTGGTTATGACCAATGAGGTTGAGTTAAAAGATATTCAGACTTATCATAAAAACCTTATGGATGAAATCAATGCGATTCTTCTTCATTTGCCATCATCCGAAAACTTCTGTGTATACTGCGGTTACGCTTCGTCCAACCAGGGCAAAATCTATGAGGATCTTTTAACATATGCAGGCTTCGCGGCAATGGAAGCTTCGATGTTCTCAAAGAGCGAGCCTCATTATTTCTCTCAGGATGCCTTAAAGCGTCAGGAAACAGAGTATTTAAGAAACGACAAAATCAAAAAGATTCTTGACGGCAACGAACTTCAGTATAATTTCCAGCCTATCGTATCCGCCAAAACAGGAAAGATTTTTGCTTATGAAGCTCTCATGAGAACAAATAAGGAAATAGGTTTCTCGCCTGTGGACGTTCTTGAAATGGCAGAACGAAACGACAGACTATACGAAGTAGAACATTATACATTCTTTAATGTACTTAAGATTATGAACGAGAATGCGTCGATATTCGAAAACCGCAAACTCTTCATCAACTCAATTCCTACGGTTATCATAAAAGAAGACGAGTTTAACGATCTTTATGTTCAGTACAAGGATGTTATGAAAAATCTCGTTATTGAGATTACAGAAAACGGCATGCAGTCTGAGGATTCCTGCGAGACCGTACATAAGTACATGAAGAAATCGGGTTGCGAGCTTGCTCTCGACGATTACGGCACGGGTTATTCGAATGCATCCACGCTTCTTAACAATTCGCCGCATTATATTAAAATCGACCACTCCATCATCATGGGTATTGATACAGACTCGAGAAAACAGCAGATTGTTTCCAATACAATTTCGTTCGGTAACAATCATGGCATGAAGATTCTTGCAGAAGGCGTTGAAACTCCCGATGAACTTCAGATGGTTATCCAGCTTGGGTGCCATCTGATTCAGGGCTTCTATACAGGCCGCCCCAACAGTGTTATAGCAGATTCGATTTCGGCAGAAATAGAAGACGAGATTATGGCTATCAACCTTAAGCTCGCCAAGCTTGCTCTTGAAAACAAGTCTTATACACCTGCCAACTTCGAGACGGTTTCTCTTATCAATCTTGCTCTCGACTTTTATTCGCAGATTATCGTCGAACAGCCTTCGGTTAATCTTGTCGGACTTAAGAGCAAAAAAGAAGTTAACATGTCCATTAAGGTTCCCGATAATGTTGAAACCATTATCAATCTTAAGGATGTAAATATACGAGGTAGAAACAATCCTACAATCGAAATCGGCGAGAATTCGTTTGTTACCCTTACTCTTGAAGGAAACAACATATTCTCTTATGAAGGTATCAAGGTTCCTTCGACTTCGAGACTCAATATTCAGGGCAAAGGAAATCTTACCATCAGAGTTGACCACAACAACGGTATCGGTATCGGTACGGGCTCCGATGAAAAGACTCCTTACGGCGATATCAGCTTTGAAGGAACGGGAACGCTTCGTATCGAAGCCAACTCCGATCAGGCATTTGCCATCGGCGGTTATCTGGCCGATGACAATTCCAAGATTAAGCTTGATTCCGGTAATGTTGAAATCATCGTAAACGGTTCGAGAGTAGTCGGAATCGGTTCACTTCAGGGTTATACACAGATTATCGTAAATCAGTCCCATGTTGCGATTTCCGCATCGGGTGCCGATGCTATCGGTATCGGTTCAATGGAAGGCAGGGTTGAAATCAATACAAGCGCCGATATTGAACTTGAGGCTTCGGGAAGCCGTGCAACAGGTATCGGTGTTCTCCAGTACGGTAAGGGCAGAATATACATCAATTCCGGATTTGTATCCTGCAATGTTCATTCCATGAACGGTATGGGAATCGGATCGCTGGACGGCGATATGGATATCAGAAGTTCCGCTGAACAGGTATTTATTTATGTTGAAGGATCTGATGTCGGCGGTATCGGAACATATCACGGTTACGGCATGACAAGAATTCAGAACGGTACACATAAGGTTGTATTGCTTGCAGCCAATCCTGTCAGCCTCGGCGGTATGAAGGGCAGACTTGAAATCACCGGCGGTAATGTTTATGCAGATCTCGGCAACTCGCCGGATCCCGTTAACCAGTTCGATGTGCCTGTATTCCAGAAGATTATTACGGATACCGAATTCTACAACAAGAAGATTGAAACGGAAGAAGGTTCATACCAGTATATGGCCACAGCCTCCAAACTGTTTGAGAATATTTATATTTATATTCCGAAATACTGCAAGGAACTTGACAATGTCATTTAACTTTTGACTGGATTTAAATACCTAAAAAAATACGGAGAGAGCAATCTCTCCGCTTTTTAAAGGAGAAGGATTTTATGAAGCTTGAAGAACTTCAGAGTTATGAAATAAAAGAGCATAAATTTTTAAGTGATATAAACAGCGACGCATATGTTTTAACTCATAAAAGAACCGGTGCGAGAGTTGTTGTGATGCCTAATGACGAAGAGAACAAAGTCTTTTACATCGGTTTCAGAACACCTCCCAAGGACTCGACAGGTGTTGCGCATATCGTAGAGCATACAGTGCTTTGCGGAAGCGATAAATACCCCATAAAAGATCCTTTTGTAGAGCTATGCAAAGGAAGTCTTAATACATTTTTAAATGCAATGACTTATCCGGATAAGACGGTTTATCCCGTGGCAAGCTGCAATGAATTTGATTTTAAGAACCTTATGGATGTTTATCTTGATGCAGTTTTTCATCCTAACATTTACAAGGAAGAGAAGATATTCAGACAGGAAGGCTGGCATTACGAACTTGAAAACGCGGATGACGAGCTCACCATAAACGGCGTTGTTTATTCCGAGATGAAGGGTGCTTTTTCGGATCCCGACGATATAGTCGAACGTCAGATAATGAATTCGATTTTCCCCGACACTCCTTACGGTGTTGAATCCGGCGGAGATCCCGATGTAATTCCTGACCTTACTTACGAAGATTTTCTTGATTTTCATTCTAAATATTATCATCCTTCGAACAGCTATATTTTCCTTTACGGAAACTGCGATATGGCTGAAAGGCTTGAATATATCGACAAAGAATATTTATCAAAGTATGAGAAAATAGAAGTTACTTCGGATATTGTTTCGCAGAAGCCTTTCGATGAAAGAAGAGAAGCAATTATAGAATATCCTCTGACTGAAAATGAAGAAGATGAGGATAAAACATATCTTAATCTGACTTACTGCTTTTCCGATTATTCGGACAAAGAACTTCCGATTGTTTTAAGAGCTTTCGAATATGCTTTCAGCGGCAATCCGGCAGCTCCTTTAAGAAAGGCTTTGCTCGATGCAGGCATAGGCGATGAAGTATATGCTTCAAGCGACTGCTCTATTAAACAGAACCTCTTCGGTTTTTATGCCAAAGGCGCAAATACGGAAGATAAGGATGAGTTTTTAAGAATTATTAACGATGAGCTTGAAAGAACAGTTCGCGAAGGGTTTGATAAGAAGACTCTTTTGGCATTTCTTGTCAGAGAAGAGTTTAAATACAGAGAGGCCGATTTCGGACGTATTCCAAAAGGCCTTGCCTATGGCCTTGATTTGCTTGAATCATGGCTTTATGATGATGATCTTGCGCTTCACCATATGGAATGCCTCGACATCTATAAGAGATTAAAAGAAGCCGTTAATACAGATTATTTTGAAAAGCTTCTTAAAAAGTATTTTCTGGAAAACAATCACTGCATTTTCTGTATGGGTGTTCCCGTAAAAGGTCTGACTCTTAAGAAAGAGAGTGAACTTGCGAAAGCTTTGAAGGAAAAGAAGGACAGTCTTTCTAAAGAAGAAATTGCAAAAATTGTTGAAGATACAAAAGCTTTAAAAGATTACCAAAAAACTCCGGATAAGCCTGAGGACCTTGAAAAAATAAAACTTTTAAAGGTTTCCGACATTAAGAAAGAAACCAGACCTGACAGAAACAAGCTCAGTGATTTAAACGGCGTTAAGTATCTTAAACAGGATATCTTCACATCGGGCATTGCTTATCTGACACTTCTTTTTGATGTTAACTCCATTTCTCTTGAACATATCAGATTCATGCCTCTTCTTGCAAATATGCTTGCAAGACTTGATACAAACAAATTATCTTACGGTGATTTGTCGAATGAGATTAAGCTTAATACAGGCGGAATGAATATGTCATTTAACACCTGCAGAAATATTAAAACAGGTGAAATGAAATCGTTCTTCGAGATTAATATCAAGTTCCTGTACGAGAACAAAAAGAAAGTATTTGAGCTTCTTACGGATGTTTTATTTAACAGTATTCTCGATGATAAAGAAAAAATCGGAGAGTACTTGTCGGAGCTTCGTTCACAGGGCGAAAGCATGTTGATTTCCTCACCCCATACGGTTGCAATGACAAGGGCAACATCTTATTTTGACAAGATGTTTAAGATAAACGATATTTCAATCGGAATGGATGCGGTTAAATTCATATCCGAACTTGAAAAAGATAAAGACAATTCGATTGATAAGATTATAAAAGAGTTTAAGCTTCTTTTACCATTGATTTTCAGAAAAGAAAATCTCTTCATCAATCTTACTTCGCCTGCAGACAAACAGAATGTAATTGATGACGAGCTTGTTTCTTTTATAGACAGTCTTTATACCGGAGATATTGAAAAGAGCAGTATAGAAGTTGACTGCAATGAAGGAAATGAAGCATTTATATTCCCCGGACAGGTCCAGTTTGTAGCAATGTCAGGTGAATATATATCAAAGGGATATAAATATACAGGAGCCTTCAATGTTTTAAGAACGATAATGGCTTACGACTATCTCTGGAACAATGTCAGAGTAGAGGGAGGTGCATACGGATGCTTTGCTAATTTTACGATGTCGGGACTTTGCTCGCTCGTATCATACAGAGATCCTCATATAAACAACACGCTTCGTATTTACAGAGAACTTGCCGATTATGTAGAAAACTTCGAATGCAGCGAAAGACAGATGAATCAGTTTATAATCGGAGCAATCTCCGATATTGATGTTCCCCAGACTGCATCCACCGAAGGCAAGGCAAACTGTGTTTATTATCTCACTGGCGTCGAAGAAAAAGACAGACAGAAGGCCAGAGATGAGATTTTATCCTGCAGCATGGAAGATATAAGGAATCTCGCCGAAAGAATAAAAGCAGCATTTGAAAAAGAGTATATCTGCGTAGTCGGAGCAGAAGGTAAAATCAAAGAAAATGAAGCTTTATTTGACAAGGTTTTAAATCTAGTATAAAAAAATTTAAGTTTTTCCCATAAATAATTGTTTTAATTTCGTGTATATATCAAACGATTAAAAAATTACGGAGATTATCGGAAATTTAACGGAGGAAAAGATTATGAAAAAAAGTGAATTGATTAAAAAATTAACTGTTGCCGGTGCATTAATCGCCATGGCTTCGAGTATGGTTGCATGTTCAAACGGCAGTTATACAACTGCAACATCCGATGCTAAATATGCATATAATGATGCCCCTGCGACAGCCGGTGCATCCTATGATTATTATGATGATTATGAATATGCGACAGAAGCTCAGCTTTATGATGAAGAAGGCAGTTACAGCGTTGGCAATATGTCCACACCCATTACCGAAACAGAGGCTAATGCTTCGGTAGCCAAGAACAGAAAGCTTATTAAGACAGTTGATATGACAATAGAAACAATAAGCTTCGATGAGACTATTGCGAATCTTCGCAATCAGATCAATTCAGTCGGCGGATATATTGAAAGCGAATATTCATATAACGGCAGTCTTTACAACAATTCCAATCAGAGCAAATACGCAACAATTACCGTTCGTGTTCCCGATACTGCATTGGAAGGTTTTGTAAATAATGTTTCCGGTATAGGCAATGTAACTCAGAAGACCACATCCACCAGAGACGTAACTTTAAGTTATGTTGATACCGAAAGCAAAAAAGAAATGTACAAGGCTGAGCAGGAAAGCTTACTTGCTCTTCTTGAAAAAGCTGAAACAATCGAAGATATCACATACCTTACACAGAGACTTACGGAGGTAAGATACAATATCGAATCAATGGAATCATCGTTGAGAGTTTATGATGATCTTGTTGATTACGCTACAGTTAATTTTACGATTAACGAAGTTAAGGTTCTTACACCTACCGTAATCGAAGAGAAGACACCCGGACAGGAACTTAAAGAAGGTTTCGTCACAAGCGTTAAGGATGTACTCGTTGATACAAGAGATTTCTTTATCAGACTTATCATCAACCTTCCTTATATCATCCGCGGTCTCCTTTGCCTTGCAATCCCTGTAGTTATTATCTTCGTGATTGTACTTATCATTGTAAAGGCAAGCAAAAAGAAAGCTAAAAAGAATCAGGCTTATCTTGATAAGGTTAAAAAAGACAATGAAAAACTTGCTACTGTAGCTGCTAAGGTTGAAGAAGAAAAGAAAGAAGAAGTTAAAACCGAAGATAAAAAAGAAGAAGTTAAACCCGAAGAAAATAAATAATATATCGGAGCAACATGGAAAATAAAACTAAATCAGGATTTGTATCGATAATCGGCAGACCCAATGTGGGGAAAAGTACCCTGATGAATAAAATCATCGGTCAGAAAATAGCCATTACATCGAGCAAACCCCAGACAACCAGAACCAGAATTTCGACAGTGTATACAAAAGGCAATGTACAGATGGTCTTCGTAGACACTCCGGGACTTCACAAAGCAAAGAACAAACTCGGCGAAAGCTTGGTATCTGCAGCAAAAAGAACATTTAATGAATCGGACGTCTGCCTCTATTTAACAGAGGCAGACCCTCATTTGGGAGAGCAGGATGAAAACATCCTCTCTCTTTTGCGTACTGTAAGTATTCCCGTAATACTTGTTTTAACCAAGACCGATAAGTACGAAAAAGAAAAGGTTTTCAAGGCAATTGAACTCTTTTCGAAGCAGATGGATTTTGCCGATGTAATTCCTTTGTCGGCTAAGAACGGCAGAAATATAGATACGCTTCTTGAAGTGCTTGAGAAATTCATTCCCGAAGGACCTTTTTATTACGATCCCGAAACTCTGACGGATCAGCCTGAAAGACAGATTGTATCGGAGATTATAAGAGAGAAGTGTTTAAGATGTTTGGGTGATGAAATTCCTCACGGAATAGCGGTAGTTATTGAAACCATGAGCTTTTCGAAAAATGTCTGTGATATCGAAGCCGGCATTATCTGTGAAAGAGATACCCACAAGGGCATGATAATCGGTAAGGGAGCATCGAAGATAAAAGAAATCGGTTCAATGGCCAGAATCGATATTGAAAAGATGATAGATAAAAAAGTCAATTTAAAGCTTTTTGTCAAAACAAAAGAAAACTGGAGAGATTCAGAGTTTCTTTTAAAGAATTTCGGATTTATATCTGAGGATAAGGATGAATAATCTTTCTGATAATCTTTTGTCTGTAACCGGTATGGTTATAAAACAGGAACCGAGCGGCGAATTTGACAGAAGAGTAGTTATTCTTACAAAAGAAAAAGGTAAAATATCCGTCTTCGCCAAAGGCGCGAGAAGGCAGAATTCAATTCTTTCGGCAGCAACCAATCCGTTTGCTTTCGGAAGATTTACTTTGTTTGCCGGAAGAAGCGCTTATTCATTAAGAGAAGCTTTTATAGACGATTATTTCGAAGGAATGCGCTCAGACATCACTATGGCTTATTACGGAATGTATTTCCTTGAAATAGCAGATTATTATTCGAGAGAAAACAATGATGATGCGGATCTTTTACGACTTTTATATCAGGGCGTCAGAGTACTTGAAAACCCCATACATTCACTCAAATTCACAAGAGCGGTTTTTGAGATAAAAGCCATTCAGTTAAACGGTGAACTTCCTTACCCGGATGAAAACAGATTTGCTCCCGGAGTGGTGAAGGCGGTTAACTTTATCATCGAATCGCCTGTAAACAAAGTTTTTTCTTTTAAACTGTCAGAAGAGAGCGAAAATGAACTGATTTCATTTGCCAAAGAAGTGTCGGAATTTACTTTTGACAGAAAGTTTACATCTTTGTTGCTTATTGACTGATAAATTCTTTGACATTAATTTATCATATATGTATAATTGTAAAATGTTTTAAAGATAATTAGAAATACAAGTGTTTTAATACCGGAGGATACAAATGGAAAAATCAATGGACAAAATTGTTGCTCTTGCAAAAGGCAGAGGATTTATTTATCCCGGCTCCGAAATTTACGGCGGTCTTGCGAATACATGGGATTACGGCAACCTCGGCGTAGAGCTTAAAAATAATGTTAAAAAAGCATGGTGGCAGAAGTTCGTACAGGAAAATCCATACAATGTAGGTGTTGACTGTGCCATTTTAATGAACCCTCAGACATGGGTTGCATCAGGCCATCTCGGTGGTTTTTCCGATCCCTTGATGGATTGTAAGCAGTGCCACGAAAGATTCAGAGCAGACAAGCTTATCGAAGATTTCGCTGAAGAAAAAGGCATTACATTACCCAAGCCCATTGATGCTTTCTCACAGGATGAGATGATGGCATTTATCAAGGATAATGCTGTTCCCTGTCCTACCTGCGGTAAGCATGATTTTACTGATATCAGACAGTTTAACCTTATGTTCAAAACATTCCAGGGTGTAACAGAGGATGCAAAGAACACGGTTTATTTAAGACCTGAAACTGCACAGGGTATTTTCGTTAACTTTAAGAATGTTCAGAGAACATCAAGAAAGAAAGTTCCTTTCGGTATCGGTCAGATCGGTAAGTCTTTCAGAAATGAAATCACACCCGGTAACTTCACTTTCAGAACAAGAGAGTTCGAACAGATGGAACTTGAATTCTTCTGCAAGCCCGGTACAGACCTTGACTGGTTCCAGTACTGGAGAGGTTTCTGCCGTGACTGGCTCTTAAGCCTTGGCATTAAGGAAGACGAAATGAGACTTCGTGACCATGATCCCGAAGAACTCTGCTTCTATTCAAAGGGGACCACAGATATCGAGTTCTTATTCCCGTTCGGCTGGGGAGAACTCTGGGGTATCGCTGACAGAACGGATTATGACCTTACACAGCATCAGGAAGTATCCAAGCAGGATATGTCTTACTTTGACGATGAAACAAACGAAAAATACATTCCTTACGTTGTTGAGCCTTCACTCGGTTGTGACAGAGTTGTACTTGCATTTCTTTGCGCAGCTTACGATGAAGAAAACCTCGGTACTGAAGAAGCTCCGGATATGCGTACCGTAATGCGTTTCCATCCTGCACTTGCACCTGTTAAAATCGGTGTGCTTCCTTTATCAAAGAAGCTTAATGAGGGCGCTGAAAAGATCTTTACAGAGCTTTCCAAGAAATACAACTGTGAATTTGACGACAGGGGAAATATCGGTAAGAGATACAGAAGACAGGACGAAATCGGTACTCCTTTCTGCATCACATATGACTTTGATTCGGAGAACGACAACTGCGTAACCGTTAGATTCCGTGATTCCATGGAACAGGAGAGAGTTGCGATTGCAGATCTCGATGCATATTTTGCTGATAAATTCACTTTCTAATCTAAAAAAATACTATTGGGGCGACTGTTTTACGGTCGCTCTTTTTAGTTCACATAAAATATTAAAAATATATAGCACTAATAAAACTCTTGTGTTATAATATTTAAGGTTTCACGGGAAAGAAACGTATTTCAGCTCTGAAATATATCCCGGCGAGATCGATTAATTGAATATTAAATGGCGGATTTAACGCCGTTTCTTATTAGGGAAAATTAAGAACGTAAAGATACGTTCCTAGTTTTTATTTGCCGTTATTGTAAGTTTTACAAAATCTGAGTTTCAAAGGAGGAACAAATCGGTATGGCAAAGAAATGGGTATATTTATTTACAGAAGGTAGCGCAGATATGCGTAATCTCCTTGGCGGAAAAGGTGCCAATCTTGCGGAGATGACCAATATCGGATTACCCGTGCCTCAGGGATTTACCATCACAACAGAGGCATGTACTCAGTATTATGAGGATGGAAGAGAAATTAATTCTGAGATTAAGGCTCAGATTGATGAGTATATTTTAAAGATGGAAGAAATTACCGGTAAGAAGTTCGGTGACCTTGAGAATCCTTTACTTGTTTCCGTTCGTTCAGGCGCGAGAGCATCCATGCCCGGTATGATGGATACAATTCTTAACCTTGGTCTTAACGAGGACGTTGTAGGTGTTATCGCTGAGAAATCTAACAATCCCCGTTGGGCTTGGGACTGCTACAGAAGATTCATCCAGATGTATTCTGACGTAGTTATGGAAGTAGGTAAGAAATACTTCGAAGAGCTCATCGACCAGATGAAGGAAAAGAAAGGTGTTAAGCAGGACGTAGAACTTACTGCTGATGACCTTAAGGAGCTTGCAAATCAGTTTAAGGCTGAATATAAATCAAAAATCGGTACAGATTTCCCTTCAGATCCCAAGGAGCAGTTATACGGAGCAATCAAAGCCGTATTCCGTTCATGGGACAACCCCAGAGCTAACGTTTACAGACGTGACAACGACATCCCATATTCATGGGGTACAGCAGTAAACGTACAGTCAATGGCTTTCGGTAACATGGGTGATGACTGTGGTACCGGCGTTGCATTTACAAGAGATCCCGCTACAGGAAACAAAGGCTTATTCGGTGAATTCCTTACAAACGCACAGGGCGAAGACGTTGTTGCAGGTGTAAGAACTCCCATGAAGATAGCTGAAATGGAAGAGAAGTTCCCTGAAGCTTTCGCACAGTTTAAAGATGTATGCAAAACTCTTGAAAATCATTACAGAGATATGCAGGATATGGAATTTACCGTTGAGCACGGAAAACTTTACATGCTTCAGACAAGAAACGGTAAGAGAACAGCTCAGGCTGCTTTAAAGATTGCCTGTGACCTCGTTGACGAAGGCATGAGAACAGAAAAAGAAGCTGTAGCAATGATTGATCCGAGAAACCTTGATACATTACTTCATCCTCAGTTCGATCAGGCTGCGCTTAAGGCTGCAACACCTGCAGGCAAGGGCTTAGGTGCTTCACCCGGAGCTGCTTGCGGACGTATCGTATTCTCTGCAGAAGATGCTGAAGAATGGGCAGGCAGAGGAGAGAAGGTTGTTCTCGTAAGACTTGAGACATCACCCGAAGATATTACAGGTATGAAGGTTGCTCAGGGTATCCTTACAGTTCGTGGCGGTATGACATCTCACGCAGCAGTTGTTGCACGTGGTATGGGTACATGCTGTGTATCAGGTTGTGGCGAAATCGCTATGGACGAAGCTAACAAGAAGTTTACTCTT
>JAGCVT010000021.1 GCA_017962225.1 Lachnospiraceae bacterium | reverse complement strand
GGAAATGGGACTTGAACCCACACGTCGTTGCCAACACTAGATCCTTAGTCTAGCCTGTCTGCCAATTCCAGCATCCCCGCATGTCTTTAGCGACTTAAATATATTAGCAAAGACCGAAACAATTGTCAATAAATAAAATCATAAAAAATAAAAATAAAAAAAGGATTTTAAACAGTTTTTCAGAATAATATTTTTGGATAGGCTTTTTCGGGTGACTTTTATGACAATCAGAGAACGAATTGAAAATGAAGAAAAAGAATATTTAAGCCCTTATGCATGCCTTAGTGTTAATTCAAAAGGCAGGGAACGCGAAGAGGAGCAGTGCGACATAAGACCGGTTTTCCAGAGAGACAGGGACAGAATTATCCACAGCAAATCTTTTAGGAGGCTTAAAGATAAGACTCAGGTTTTCCTTCTTCCCGAAGGCGATCATTACAGAACGAGACTTACACATACGCTGGAAGTTTCTCAGAATGCAAGAACAATCGCCAAGGCATTAAGGCTGAACGAAGACCTTGTGGAAGCTATTGCGCTCGGACATGACCTGGGCCATACGCCTTTCGGTCATTCCGGAGAGAGAGTTTTAAACGAAATCTGCCCTTACGGGTTTAAACATAACGAACAGAGCTTAAGAACAGTTGAAGTGCTTGAAAAGGACGGTCAGGGCTTAAACCTTACGTTTGAAGTACGTGACGGTATCTTAAACCATCAGACTTCCTGCATGCCCTGCACGCTTGAAGGCAAGATTGTAAGACTTTCAGATAAAATCGCATATTTCCATCACGATATGGATGATGCGTTAAGAGCAGGCATTCTTACCGAAGAGGATGTTCCGAAGGACATAAGAGATGTTCTCGGCAATACGACCGGTGAGAGACTCGACAGATTTATCCATGACATAGTAACCAATTCGCTTTCCAAAGATGATATTTTAATGTCTCCTCCCGTAGCAGAGGCAATGGTTAAAATGAGAAATTTTATGTACGATTCCGTGTATAAAAATTCCGTTGCCAAAAAAGAAGAAGGAAGAGCGAAACTATTAATAAACAATCTTTATGATTATTATCTGGTTCATACGGAAGAGCTTCCCGATGAACTCATAAAATTAATGGAAAAAGGCGAAACCGCTGAAAGAGTAGTCTGTGACCATATTGCAGGCATGACCGACAGATACGCGATTTCCAAATTTGAAGAAATTTACATACCCAGGGTTTGGTACGGCTGAGGTTAAAAATGTATTATCCGCAGGAACTAATTGATGAAATTCAACAGAATAACGATATTGTGGATGTCATAAACGAATACATACCTCTGACGAAAAAAGGATCGAACTACGTTTGCATCTGTCCGTTCCATGCAGATACAAATCCTTCGTTAATGGTAAGCAGGCAGAAACAGCTTTTTAAATGTTTTGCTTGCGGCGAAGGCGGAAATGTTTTCACCTTTTTACAGAAATACGATTCCAAAACTTTTGTCGAAGCGGTTCAGACTCTGGCACAAAGAAGCGGAATTAAGCTTCCCGAAACTTACACGAGTGAGTTTTCAAAGGAAAAGCAGGATAAGAAGCTTCGAATGATAGAATGCAATACCGAGGCTGCGAGATATTTTTATGCGCTGTTAAGAAGTGATGCGGGAAAAGCCGGTCTCGATTATTTTAAGAGAAGAGAGCTTTCCGACGAAACGATGAAGCAGTTCGGACTCGGATTTTCAAGTGTCAGCGGAAAAGACTGTATTGCATATCTTAAAAACCAGGGATTTACTGATAAAGAAATAATAGATTCGGGTGTCGGAGTATATGACGAGAGACACGGCCTCAGAGCAAAATTCTGGAACAGAGTAATGTTTCCGATTAAAAATCAGGCCGGAAAAGTCATCGGCTTCGGCGGCAGAGTTTTGGGAGACGGCGAACCGAAGTACTTAAACTCCCCCGAAACACCGGTATTTAACAAGAGCACGAATCTTTATGCATTTGATATTGCCAGAGCTTCAAGGAGTAAATACTTCATTCTCTGCGAAGGCTATATGGATGTAATAGCGCTTCACCAGGCAGGTTTTAACATGGCTGTGGCATCGCTCGGTACGGCATTTACGCCCGGACAGGCAAATATCATAAAAAGATATGTAAATGACATTTATCTTTCCTATGATTCTGACGGCCCCGGCGTTACGGCTGCGATAAGAGCGGCCAAGATATGCAGGGAATTCGGACTTTCATGCAAGGTTATCAATATGAAGCCTTACAAGGACCCGGATGAATTCATAAAAAATCTTGGCAAAGAAGAATTTCAAAAGAGAATAGACGAAGCGAAAAATGCGTTTATATTCGAGATAGGCACATTAAGAGAGAAGTACGATCCGACCGATCCCGATGCCAATACGAGATATGACAACGAAGTGGCGGCTCTTTTAGCAGAGATGAAGGATGAGGTCGTTAGAACCAATTATATCAAAGCATGCGCCAAAGAGATGGGCATCAGCGTTGATACGCTGACAAGCATGGTTGCAAAAGAAGCAGCGAAACTGCGGAACTTCAACAGACCGGTCAGAGAACAATCCGGCATACATGAGAAAAAAGACGATTCCAAAGCCAAGGTACAGCAACTTATGTTAACCTATCTTGCGGAATATCCGTCCATTTATCCTCAGATAAAAACTTATGTTTCACCCGATGATTTTTGGGACGAGCCTTATAAAGAGGTTGCGACAAAGTTTTTCGAGGATTTAAAGAACGGCAATGCTTCACCTGCAAGAATGGTAAATATGTTTGAGGATGAAGAAGTTCAGAACACCGTATCGAATATGTTTACATCATCCTTAAGCGGAGTTGAAGACAAAGAAGAAATAGCGGGTGCATTGGTTGACATAATATACAGGCTTAAATCAAATTCGCTGGATGAATTAAGAAAGAGCGAAGCCGGACTTGATCCGAAAGCCTATATGGAAAAGAAAAAAGAACTGATGGATATCAGAAAAATCAAAATAACAATACCTGAATAAGGAGAAAAGAAAGCAAATGGGAAGAAGAAAAAAGACAGAAGAAGTAATCGAAGAAGTCGAAGTAATTGAAGACGAAGAGTTCATCGAAGAAGCTCCCGAGACAGTGGAAGAGCCAAAAGTAAATGAACTCTTTGAAGAAAGACTTAAATCATTACTTAAACTGGCAAAGAAGAAAAAGAACATCTTAGACCCTTCAGACATTGACAAGCACTTTGAAGGTGTTTCAATGAGTGAGGAGGAATACGATCGCCTTCAGGAATTCATGGATTCTAACAATATCGATGTTTTCAGACCCATGGAAGATGAAGATCTTATTACCGATGACGAGCTCGGACTTATGATGGATGAAGCAAGTGTCGTTGAAGCCGAAATCGACATGGATATCGACAAAATCGATTTATCCGGCGAACTCGGTATCGATACAGATGACCCTGTCAGAATGTATCTTAAGGAAATCGGTAAAGTTCCTCTTTTATCAGCCGACGAAGAAATCGAATTTGCGAAGAAGATGGAAATCGGTGAAGAGGCAAAGAGGAAACTTATTGAAAAAGGCGACAATATTTCCGACAGAGAAAGAAAGAGCCTCGAAAAGAAGATTCTCGAAGGCGAGAACTCCAAGAAGAAGCTTTCCGAAGCTAACCTTCGTCTCGTAGTTTCAATCGCAAAGAGATATGTCGGCAGAGGACTTTTATTCCTTGATCTTATTCAGGAAGGTAACCTCGGACTTATCAAAGCTGTAGAAAAGTTTGACTACAGCAAAGGATATAAATTCTCCACATATGCTACATGGTGGATAAGACAGGCAATCACGCGTGCCATAGCCGATCAGGCAAGAACCATCAGAATTCCTGTTCATATGGTAGAAACCATCAACAAACTCATCAGAGTTTCACGTCAGTTGCTTCAGGAATACGGTCGTGAACCGACGCCCGAAGAAATCGCTGATTACATGAAGATGGATGTAGCGAGAGTAAGAGAAATCCTTAAGATTTCACAGGAACCCGTATCACTTGAAACTCCCATCGGTGAAGAGGAAGATTCACATCTCGGCGATTTTATCCCCGATGAAAACGTACCCATTCCCGTAGAAGCAGCTACACAGACACTTCTTAAGGAGCAGCTTGATGAGGTACTCGGAACTCTTACCGAAAGAGAAGAGAGAGTATTAAGATTAAGATTTGGTTTCGATGACGGAAAGGCCAGAACCCTTGAAGAAGTCGGAAAAGAATTCAACGTAACAAGAGAGCGTATTCGTCAGATTGAAGCCAAGGCATTAAGAAAGCTTCGCCAGCGTTCACGTTCGGGCAAGCTTCGTGATTATATCGAAGACTAATAAGAAAGGCAGTCGGAATGAACAGGTACAATTTGTCTAAAAGACTATTAAAAGTTGCAAACCTGGTCGAGCCGGCTGCTTTTTTGGCGGATATCGGCTGTGACCACGGTTTTCTTTCAATCGCTCTGGTTAAATCGGGCAAGATAAAGAAAGCCTTCTGCAGCGACATAAACGAAGGCCCTTTAAAAAGAGCCGGCGAGCATATAAAAGAATACTGTCTCGAAGATAAAATAAGCACATGCCTCTCTGACGGCCTTTTAACCATAAAAGACAAGTATGACGAGTATCCTTTTGATACCGCAGTTATATGCGGAATGGGCGGTCTTATGGGCGTTAAGATAATTCACGAGGCCAATGAGTTTTTCAGAAGAATGAATGTTTTTTATATTCAGCTTCAGTCAGACCTTGAACTTGTAAGAATTTATCTGAAGAAATGCGGATACGATATTCTTTTCGAAGATATGGTCCTTGAGGACGGGAAATATTACACCGTGTTGAAGGTTAAGAATTTATTATTGAGTGAGGATTCTTTATCTTTTATGAGCTTTGACGATGTTCCGGCGGTTCTGAAGGAAATTTATGATAAGGCCACGGTTGAAGAATGCCTTGATTTTAAATATCCGTATTACGATGGAATGGATAAAAAGACGTACGAGAGTTTTCTTTTATTCCTTATAAACAAGTATGAAACCATAAAATCATATCTGCCCGACGATTCGGACAGACTGCCTGTTATAAAGAAGGAACTGGATATAATGAACGAGGCTTATGACAGGTTTAAAAATATATTTAAATAAAATTTTTCTTGTAATTTGCTTTTTTTGGTGGTAGTGTATTGCTTCAGGTACAAAAAAGGAGATAATTACATGAAACAGGATAAAATAAAGCCGATGCTCTTCAGCGTCATGAAGAACTATGACGGCAAAAAGTTTATTAAAGATGTGGTGGCAGGCATAATTGTTGCAATTATCGCGCTGCCACTTTATCATACGTATGCGTGGTGTGCCTGCGCTTGATGCAACGGCTATGCATTCAATGGAAGACCTTCATAAAAGATGCGAAGAAAAGGGCGTTAAGCTTGTGTTCTCGCATGTAAACGAACAGCCTTATAAAACAATGGAAAAGAGCGGATTTATAGATAAGGTCGGTAAAGATAATTTCAGACAGCATATCGATGATGCGCTTGAATGGGCGAGCGAACTCAGTAAGGAAAACAAAAGCGAAGTTTAATACTTCGCTTTTTTCATTTTATTTGATAAAATAAAAGAGTTAAAACACATATAAAGGAGCGAATATGCTGGTTAAAGAAATTTATGAAAGTTTAAATAAAATTGCACCTTTTGAATTACAGGAAGAGTGGGATAACTCAGGGCTTCTTTTAGGGGATATGGAAGCTGAGGCGGAAAGAATCCTTGTGACATTGGACGTGACGGACGAAGTGATTGAGCAGGCTATACAGGCTAAGGCGGATCTTATTGTTTCGCATCACCCGCTTATCTTTGCGCCTGTGATGAAGATTAATTCCGAGAACTTCATTACCGCAAGAGTTCTTAAGATGGCAAATAACAATATCAATTATATTGCGATGCATACCAATATGGATGCGACAGGACTCTCTGAAGTTGCAGACGAGGTACTTGGTATTAGAAGAGAACGCGCGATTGAGGTTAACATAAATCAAGACAATCAGAAAATCGGAATGGGAAGTATCGGTAAATTCTTAAATGACAGCAAAGAAGTTGACATAATGTTACGAGAAGCTGTTGTCAGAACAAAGAGCGGTTTCGGTTTAAATGTTGTTAAAGTGTACGGAAATCTGGACAGTATGATAAGCCGCGTTGCAGTATGCACCGGTGCAGGCAAATCAATGATTGACGAATGTATAAAAGAAAACTGCGACTTACTGATTACCGGAGACATGTCATATCATGCTGCACTTGATGCGGTTTCGCAGGGGCTTAACATTATTGATGCCGGTCATTACGGTACGGAGATTATGTTTGTTGATCTTGTAAGAGGATTCTTCGAGATGAACTTCCCCGAACTTAAGATAATTCCTTCGATTCAGAAAGAAGTCGGAGAGTATATGTAAATACTAAAAAAGAGTGCATCTGTACCGGCCCCCAAAAGTTAGACCCAAAAAATCTAACGATTGGAGGTCGGTATTTTTATGTCAAAATATTCCTTTGAATTTAAGAAAAAGATTGTTTTAGAATATATCAATG
>JAGCVT010000020.1 GCA_017962225.1 Lachnospiraceae bacterium | reverse complement strand
ATTGGTTCCGTGATAGTAATTAAAATATTTAAGCGCAATGGGAATTCCGAAATATGTTATATAAAGCTGAACTATAATAGGCGTTCCTCTCATCAGCGACACAAACCCGATTGAGAGCTGATTCAGAACCGGTACTTTGTTGATTCTGATAACGGCTATAAGAAGTCCTATGCTTAAGCCGATTACAAGTGCAATAAAAGTTAAATACAGTGTAGTCGGCAGATATTTTAATAAATTAGGGATTTGTTTGAATACCAAAACCCCGTCAAATAATTTGGCCATTTTCAATCTCCGTTATTTTAATCGAAAAGCCCGACAAATGAGCCGGGCTTATCATTAAATATACTTTTTATTCATAAGAAGGAGAGTAATCATCTCCGAAATACTTAAGGTTGATTTCTTTGGATTTACCCTCTTCGATTACTTCGCGAAGTGCTTTATTGATATCTTCCACAAGTTGCTTGTTTTCTTCAGTTCTGCTTACAATAAGATAACTGTCCATGCCTTCTCCTACACCGTATCCTGCGAGTGCAATCGCATGAAGATCGTATCCGAATTCAGGCTGGTAGTAACCGAAGTACATAGGCTTATCAATGATAGTAAAATCATACTTACCGGACTGGATATCATTAAGCTGGATGTTAAGGTCCTCTTCCGTATAATTAATCTCTACGGGTTTCTCGGGATCTGTATCATTGTAATTCTCAATAAGTGTTGTAACATTAACGGCTGCCTGTCCGACAAACTTAAGACCGCCCAAGTCTTCTACAGAAAGGCTGTCGGGAAGTTCAACGTCTTTGTTTGCAACAACGATATAAGCGTTTGAGAAAATAGGATCTGTAAAGTAGTACTTTTCTTCTCGCTCGGGATTCTTCGCAAAGTTGTTAACACCAAGCTGATATTTATCCGAATCAAGTCCCGCAAAGATTGAAGGGAAATCCGTTACTTCCCAAACAAGTTCGTACTGGGGAAGTTTCTCAAATACCGCTTCAACCAGTTCGATGTTCTGTCCTATTACCTGATCGTCATCACCGTAATATGTGAAGGGTCTGGGTGAAGCACCGGTTACCGCATAGATCTTTCTGACCTCAACTTCGTTTGTTACCTCTGCAACTTCGTTTCCAACGCTTCCGCTCTCGCTGTTTGATGCTGATTCAACACTGACTGTAGTAGCCTCAATGTTTGTTGTGTTGCTTACTTTACCGCATCCTGTAAGGCTTGCTCCTATAAGCGCTGCCCCTAAAACTGTTGTAATTAATTTATTTATCTTTTTATTTAACATTTCATTTTTCTCCTGTTTGATATTTTTTTTTAATTCTTTAAATCATTTATATTTAATCAGTACCTTAACGGCACATTCGGTTGTCCTTAAAGTATAAACAACATCGTCCTATGGCTCTTTTTCCTAAAAAAATCTTTCTCATTTCTTTGTTCTCCGTTATGCCTACCTTTTTGGTGGGTTATTCATTGAAGAGAATACTATCACGTCTTATTCTTTTTGAAAAATATATAAAACATTTGACTGGCTATAAGTATTACCTATAGCCAGTCTTTTATATAAAACCCCTTCAATTACACTTTAAATTTCGGGTCCCCTGAAAATTATTCCGTAAGGGTTCCTGATTTCGTCAAGTTTAGAATACTCTTTTTCCTTCTCTTCGATAATATCCGCCAAATTATCACCTTTTTCGGATATATAATCCTCTTCAAATCTTTTAATATTGGCGAAATCATAGCTTTTATAACTGTTTAACTTAAGAAGGTGATAGTATATGTAGTCCAGTTTCTTTAAAGTATTAAACAGTAATATATCCGCATCACTGATTTCATCTGAAAGCAGAAATCTGCTTTTACCCAGTCTTTTGTCAATTTCCTTAAGAGCATCAAAAAGATTGGCATTCCAACGGTTCAAATCGGTCTGGAATGTTGACTCGGAAGCTTTTTTTATGGGTTCAAGCACAAATTTATTCAGATATTTTATTTCAATCTTAACGTCTTTATGCAAATAATATTCACCGTAAAAACCTGTGTTTTTCTCGTAGATATAAAGATTGTCTTCATCATTTGAGAGCTTTTTTCTGTCGGTTGCTTCAAACAATTCTCTGTAGTCCGGTCCCGTTCCCACAAGGCCGAACACATTACCCTGTTTGGCTCTCATATGAGGCGAAAGCTGATAATGTTTTTTAATCTCATCAAGTTTGGTAAACTCGTAAAATGCGTCCGTTTTAAACAATTCCCTTGTATATCCCCAGAGATTGGGATACTCCTGCAAACGCTTTTTATTCACGCCAAAGACAAGATGGTAATTGATATAAAACCTTATTAATGCCACATAAAGATGAATATCGGAGAGCGTAATATAATCTCCGTGCAAAAATCTTTTATCCGAGAGTCTCTCTTCAAATTCATCCAAAGCATTATGGAACATCTCATAACCCCTGTCGTACTGCTCCTGATTAAGCGCAAATCCGCATGCATACGCATTAACCTTGGTTTTGATAAACTCAATTGTCTCGTCAATTTCTTTTCTTAAGCTTACAGGGTATAAATCCGGCGAATTTTCTTTGTGATACTGCTTCCAATCAACAATAAGATACTTAGGAATATCCCATGCTTCATTCTGTACGACGGCACCGGTTTTGATATCAACTATAGCAGGTACCGTCGATCTTCCCGTGAAATCGGGATCGCCCTTAAGATATGCATCATCGAGATAACGAATCTTAAGTACAGGGTCTACTTCTCCCAAATCTTCGGAAAATACCCATCCGCGCGGGTCTCTTAATATCCCGCATTCTCCGATACTGATTACTCTGTCAAGTCCGAGAAGGCGTGCTGTTATAACAGCCTTATTCGAATGAGGGCAGCCGGGCATCCATATGATGCGGTATCTGTCAGACTCTATTGAAAGATCGTTGTCGCCCGGTCCGAAATGCCTGTTAAAGACAAACTCCCTGTCATCGATTTTGCCTGTCTTTTTATTAATCTGATGCCTGAATGTGTTTTCAAAAAGTCCAATTGTCTGAAACGGTACTATATATGACATATTATTCTTGTATGATTAATTCAGAAGCTAATTAACATACATTCCTTTCTTTTTAATAACTGTGCCATAATACATTCAGATACTGCGGACTTTAAATTATTATTCTGTAGCATTGACTACTTAGTAGGAGTGTATTGCCATT